>CAUQUY010000038.1:0-12918 GCA_963521405.1 uncultured Streptococcus sp. | reverse complement strand
TGAATTGGTCTTGACGGTTGTTGGAGATCCGATTTCAGAAGAAGAATTAGAAACCATTCGCCAAAAACAAGCCTCTTACGGTATTCAATCTGTTCAATTGAAAGTCAAGCAATTCAATAATTCGGCAAAATTAGATAGTGAGACGATCAAGGAATTTTACGAAAACATTGACAAGTATATCGAACAAAAACTCTCAGAAAAAGATTTACAAAACGATCGCGCAAAAGAAAATGAACCAGACAAGGATTGAGGACGATGAACTGAATAGGTTTTTCTTTCTGGTTGTTTTCTGATAGCGGTCAATAAATAAACAAAGCAAGCCTCAAAACGTTAATACGTAACAAGAATTACTTACAAAATTTCAGCACTCTGTATTTGCAGGGTGCTTTTTTGTTAGTACGAATTACTTATTCACTGCACGTATTTTGGTATAATGCGGATATTAACTTTATTAGTCGAGGAGTATTTATGTCTTATATCAGCACCATTAAAATCGCACTGATTTTATTTCCTATTTTAGCGTTTGTCATTACCATTCCGTACATGATTGCAAACTATCGAAAATACGGTTCGGTGAATAAATTGCGCACGGTTATTTTTTATTCATTTATCTTATATTTACTGGCGGCATATTCATTAGTGAACTTGCCACTGCCTGACCCATCGACCATTCATACGACGTACACAGACAAGTTAAACCTTGTTCCGTTTTCATTTGTGGCGGATTTCTTCAACGATAGCCCGTTTGTACTGACGGACCCGTCGACATGGATTGATTCGATGAAATATCCATCGTTCTACATTCCAGCATTCAATGTATTGATGCTCGTACCTTTCGGGGTGTACATGCGTTATTATTTCAAATGCAGCTTCAAGAAGACGATTTTATTAACGGCGCTAGTCAGCTTATTCTTCGAGCTCACGCAATTATCTGGATTGTATTTCATTTATCCCGGTCCTTACCGCCTATGCGACATTGATGATATTATTCAAAATACGACGGGTGGCGCACTCGGGTACTTCATTGGCCAACTTGCAGTTTGGGTTCTTCCTTCAAGAGATGCCATAGATGAGAAATCCTTTGAGGAGGGTTCACGCGTATCGAGCATTCGCGTCATGTTGTCGCTCCTCATTGACGCAGCGATTGTCTACGTACCGTATAGCTTCTTGAATACAACTGTTCCAGTTTCTGTATTGTTTGCATTGTATTTTGCCTTGGTACCACTCTTTAATGGAAAAACACTCGGAAGCGCCTTGCTCAAATTCGGAGTAGAGTTCAAAGACAACAAAGCCTTTCGTACAGTACTCAGAGGTATCCTCATCACAGCGTACTTCAACTGGATTCCGCTAGGATTACTCACACTCATGGATGTCTTTAACTTTGAAGCAGAAACACCAGAATTCCTCGTATTATTTGCAGGAACCTTACTCGTATTCGTATTGTACTTCTTAATCATCCTTATCGTGACGCTCTTCAATCGTCGTTTCTTATTCGACCGATTAACAGGGGCAGAGTACCAAAGCACAATTGATAGAAAAGCATAATCGTTTTTCTAAAATGAAATTAACATTTTTAGCATCCCATTTATTGGGGTGCTTTTTTTGTGTAGAGAATTGAGGTCAGTTGACACGGCCGTTGGAGCAACGCGACTTACGGATGTGGCTGCGACGGGCGAAGCCCTAGCCAGGGGGTGTTGGTGCTTTAGCAACTTACAGCCATGGGTGCGAAGGGCGAAGGCCTAGCAAGGGGATGTTGCTACTTTAGTAGCTTACAGCCCAGGCTTCGCTGGTTGAAGCCCTAGCCTCAAAATGTTAATATCATTTTTTCGATATTATTTTAAATCGAATTAATACTCGTCGCTACTTAATAGTAATGATTAGCTTTTTATGTAGATAAAGATTATACTTAACCTATCCACAAGTGAAAGTGAGGAATTAATATGGAAAATTTAGTAGTATCTATTTTCAAAACAGAAAGTGAAGCTTATCAGGCATTTGCTGAGTTGAAAACATTCAAGCAAACTGAGAAAACAAAAGTCGCTCAAATTGCTGTTATCAAAAATGAAGGCGGTCATATTACTGATAAAGATCGTTTTGATTTTGAAGATTCTGCAAATGATGGTGCTTTAAAAGGCGGCCTAATCGGTGCGTTTGTCGGACTGCTAGCGGGACCATTAGGTGTATTATTTGGTTACGGAATTGGAAGTCTATACGGATTAGCCGGAGGCGATACTGTTGAAGCTGTCCAAGAAGGTTTAATCGACCAAGTTTCTCAAAAATTAGTTAGTGGTGAAACTGCTCTTGTTGCTTTAGTTCAAGAAGATGATGAGCAAGTATTAAATGCTTATTTTAATAAATACGACACACAAATTTTACGTTGGAATGTTGAATCAGTAGTAGAAGAAATTGAAGCTGCTGCAAAAGTTCAAGCAGATCTTTATAATAAGGCTCGCGCTCAAATGAAAGCAGAACGTAAAGAGGCTCGTAAAGAAAAAATCGAAGAATTCAAAAATAATATTAAAGCTAAATTCGAAAATTTAAAATTATAATTAAATTTGATCTCAGCACTCTGTATTTACAGGGTGCTTTTTTGTTGTAGAAATGGAGAGCATAGAAAAAGGAATTAAGTAAACATTGTACTTAATTCCTTTGTAAATAAATCTATTCAGTTTACGATTAAAACATATTTCTTACTATAAAGAGGTTAGGAAAGTAAGTCCGCCCAAAATGACTCCAGCTGCATTAGGGAAAATAAGTATCCAGTCTTTTTTTGGTTCTTTAGTCCAACCGTAAATAACCCAGATTAGACAAGAAACGGCAGCAAAAAGCGGCTGGAAAGGTTGACCTTTACTTCCTTGTAGGTTTGCGATAATTTGTGGAATATAAGCAATAAATACAAGGAAACCGATAAAAGCTCCAATAGATCCAACAAAACGGTTAATCTTTTGTTTTGACATATGTTTCCTCCAAAAAAGTTAATACGGATATACTAACACATATTCTTTATTTTATAAACATATATTGATTTTAAGAGTCATTTTTAAAGATTTCTTAATCAGTAAAGAATAGATTAAATTACAGACGGATTGGATAGAAAAGCGAGAATAAAATGCGGATATGGTATAATGAAGTCACAAGTATTTCATTAGAGGAAGTGGCCAGATGAAAATTATTGTCGATCGCAATTCGGTTTGTGCCGGAGATGATGTATACAATCATGAGATGACATTCGAGGTGCCAGAGAGCTTAACCGTAGCCGAATTCTTTGACTTGGTGGAGAGTCATGGATTCTTAGCAGCGATTGTAGGAAACGATGTGGCGTGGGGGCTTCAAAATCGCACGGGTAAAATCGGAGAGTATTTTACAAAAACAGGAGAAGTCACTCATCCAGAAGTGAGCATTAAAGATAAAATGGACGAAGCAGGCGGAGACCCTCATTTCTTCGTGCGCTATTATAGCAATCCCGAATGGGCCAGAGAAAACAGCAACGGAGGACAAGCATGAACCGTGAAGAATTTTTAAATCGAATCAATAAAGAAGGATTTTCATTTGCCATCGATATGACACGCTGCGGATTTTCAGACTGTAAGTCACTCGTGCGCAGTCGCAGACTTTCCGAGGAACAGCTCTACCAGATGTTTGTGGAATTTTGTGAGGAGCTTGAGAACTGTCTCAAGGAAGCAGGGGACGAGCGTCGCATGCTGTTTAATAAATATCCCGTAAGCCCAGTTCATGATAAATATAAAACTAAGTTCGATGCGATTTCTCCAAACGGACGCGAATTCCGCTTCGATTTTGTATTTCGCAATGACAATCATCTGAAAGTGTACCATCTATTCGAAACGATAAATGGACGTAAGAAGGTTACATGGAAGGATATTCTTTGGGAAATTGTAGATGTATTATAACTAGAAAGTTCAACGAGATGGGGGATTGGATATGGAAATGGAAAACGAAACAACAGCACTCAAATGGGTCTTCTATCGCGAAGTGGAGGTCCCACGCGATATCGAAGAAATTCTTGTGACAGGAGAGGTAGCAGACCGCGCCTTTAAAACCGTACGAGATGTGGCGGTATTTACGAATAAACGCTTGATTGTAAAAGACGTCCAAGGACTCACGGGAACGAAAGTCGAGATGTATTCCTTGCCATACAGCGCAGTGAATATGTGGTCTACAGAAAATGCAGGCATCCTCGATTACACGGCAGAAGTGGAATTATGGACCAGAGCTGGACACATTAAGATTGAATTGAAACGCGGAATCGATATTCGCGAGTTTGAACGCTTACTGGCGGAAAATATTTTATAAAAGAGATTGACAGTGACTAAGCTCAATACATTGCTTTTACGAAGAGACAATGCTATGATTATCCCTGTAATTAAATAATTAAGATCTTGGGAGTCTCGTTAGGGAGGCTGAGAGTGTTATAAACAGACCAATATTATCTGATCAACATCATAGTTGCGTAGAGAGTATCTTACAATGTCGTCCGTTACTGTATTTATTTTTGCAGTATGCCTATATACACTTATAAATGTTTACCCCTTTCAGGATTTTTAGGTCTGGAAGGGGTTTTTTATGTCTCAATATGTGTCGTACGGTAATTGTCGTGTTGGAATTCCAGGTTCGCATCTGGCAATTACTGGTACTCGTTTTAATTTAGCACCTATGTCAGATAACTTTATTGATATTATTCTTGGTGCTATTAGGAAAGTTGATTTGTCTAATGTCTGGGCAAAGACAGATCATACGTCTACAATCTATCGTGGAGGAAGTGTCGAGGTCTTTGATGCCTTGAAAGCTTGTTTTGTATATAGTTTTCATCCAGGAGTTCATTGTTCTTTAGAAGCTACTATTTCTAAAGGCTGTCCGGGGGATGTAGATGAGGATACACCTTTACAATTTGAAGGAAGTCGTATAAATGAACAGCAGAGTCAGAGTATTCATTTTCCAGTCATTGGAAAATTCTCAGTGTATCCATTGGGCTCAGATAACTATATGAAAACCATTGAAAAAATTGTCAATCTTGGAATCGATAAAGGAACGATTACTGGAACCGGACATTATGTGACATTTCTTGGCGGAGATGTTCATGAGGTGTTTGGATATTTAGAAGAAGTTTTTAATATTTTAAATGAAGAAGTCAGTCATTTTGTAATACAAGTGACGTTATTATGCAATGTACCAGGAGGAGAAATTGATGAATAAAAAGAAATTAGAATTAAAGGATTACTTATTAATTAGTTTTATTTGTGTGTTGTTTGGAGTGTTTTACCTATTAGCGGTTTACGCAGGAGGAGCTCTTTCAGCAGCTTTAGCACCGATGGGACTTGGAATGTTAGGGTATGAGCCTTTTTATGGAATTTGGTTTATGGCACCTGTATTCACGCTCTATTTAATCCGCAAACCAGGAATTGGTATTATTACAGAAATCATTGCTGCCGTTATTGAAGTGTTACTAGGAAACATGTTTGGGATTATCGTTGTGGTTAGTGCGTTTATCCAAGGTCTAGGAATAGAAATTGCCTTCATGACAAAGAAATACGGCGATATTACTTATGGTACAACAATGCTTGGAGCTGTGATTACAACTATCTTTACTTTTCTATGGACAGGTTTCCGTAGCAATTATTTAGCTCTTGATTTCAAAATTGTTTTAGCAATTTTTGTCATTCGTCTAGTATCAGCTTTATTCTTTACAGGTTTTGTAAGTAAGTTATTATGCGATCAAATGGTGAAATCAGGAGTTGTCAAAGTACGTGGCTAATTCAGAAGTTGTTTTATCTTTAAAAAATGCCACATTAAGTATTGAAGAAAAAGAACTATTTTCTAATTTGACGCTTCAAGTATGTTCGGGAGAAATCGTATTGATTTGTGGAAGAAGTGGTGTTGGGAAAAGTAGCCTTATGAATATCATCAATGGAGTTTATCCAAATGAAGAAGTTAAGGTTCAATGTGAAGCGTTAGAAGTCTTGGGACACTCGCTGATGAATATGAAGCATCTAGCAAGAACCACTTACGTCCGCTCAATTTTTCAAAATGCCCGACTCTCTTTTGCGATGTTAACACCTTATGAAGAAATGATTTTTGTATTAGAAAATTTTCGATTTCCGATTGAAGGGATGGAATTAAAGGTAAAAGAACAAGCCGAAAAATTTAAGATTGAAGCTTTATTACATCGAGAGTTCTCTAGTCTCTCTGGAGGCGAATTGCAGAAGGTGGCTTTTGCGTGTGCCAATCTTGTAGATGCGCCTCTCTATATCATGGATGAACCTTTTGCAAATATTGACGAAGAGAGCATTCCTTACTTTATGGAACAAATCAAATTATTGAGTGAGGAAGGAAAAGCTATTTGCATCATTGATCACCGATTAGAGTATTGGGATTGGATTAATCGTTGGTATCTCTTGGATGATTCTGGAGCCTTAAAAGAAATAAAACTCCCAATAGCCATAGAAGATAAACACCTTTTGGAAAATAACGGGTTACTTTGCACATTGCCATTAAAAGAGAAGAGTGGTCCAGCAAAAAGCAAAGTCCTTTTGAAGGTGGAAAATGTATCTATCCGTGTAGAAAAAAATCAAGTACTTCTTGAAAATCTCAATCTTGAGCTTCACGAAGGTGAGATGATAGCATTAGTTGGACCTAGCGGGAGTGGAAAAACAAGCTTTTTTAAGACACTCTTAAAAGAATATCCTTATACTGGTAAAATCGAAATTATGGGCCAATCTTTATCAAAGATGAAGACAAAAGCGCTATTTGCTTCACTTGGGCTCGTCTTTCAAGATCCTTCTCTTCAGTTTGTCAGTGCAAAAGTCTTAGAAGAACTTAAGGTTACGTTTCATACAGAAAAAGAAAGTAATCTTGAAAACTTATTGCGAGAGTATTACTTGGAGAAAACAAAAGATTTGTCACCCTGGCTGATTAGTCAGGGGCAACAAAGAAGACTTGCATTTCTTACGATGACAGGGCCTAATAAGGTTATTCTTTTGGTAGATGAACCTACTTATGGGCAAGATATGAAGAATGCTATCTTAATAATGAATGCATTAGAGCAATTGAGTAAAGAGGGAATGTCTTGTATCTTTACATGTCATGATCAACGACTTGTTCGTCAATATGCCCATAAAGTCATGAAGATTCATTCTAAGACAATGGAGGAAGTTGCGAATGAACCTAAGAATTAATCCAAGTGTACAATTAGGGATTTCATTTATTCTGTCGATTGTCATTTTATTTACTAAATCATGGGAATTAAATATTGCGATGATGCTTGCGGCAATCGTTATGATCCTCTTGTTTCATAGACAGACTTGGTCAAGAATTGCAAAATTAGGATGTGGATTGTCGGTCATTACGATCATTTACTTTCTATCGGTATATTTACATCCAAATGAAAATACACTTGTACGTTCAGTAGAAAATGGAGCGTTTTTAACAGCTTTAGAACTCAGTAGTCGAATTTTAGCTCTTGGATTTGTCGGGATTAGTCTCACCACGTCCATTGATAAAAATGAGTTTGTCGCAAGCCTCATAAAACAATTAAAAGTACCAGTTGAGATAGCATTCAGTATTTTAGTTGCGATTAATTTTTTAACACTCATTCAAACGGAATATGAACAATCGAAATTAGCTTTGAGAATCAGAGGAGTTTCGGGAGGAGCTGTGTATTTAAAAGCTTTGACAACGATGCTGATTCGTTTGATACGCCAATCTGAATATACTGCAATGGCAATGGAACTTAGAGGATTTTCTAAAGAAAGAATTCAAAGACTGAAGCCAAGTATTACGATCATAGATTTGATGTATAGTAGTTTCATGATGTTTTTTGTAGTGTTTGTCATTTGGTTTTACGTGTAAAAAATAAGGCAGTTGTAGATAGAGTTACAGCTGCCTTATTATTATTGATAAAATTGACCTAACAAAATGTAAGCGCTATAATAAAGTCGTACAAGAGTTTGTACAAAAATAAACAAGCGGATGAAGTTTGCTTCAACTGTGGAAAAGGGGTATGACAATGAGAAACAAAAAGATTCGTGTCGTCCAATATGGATGCGGTAAGATGGCCAAGGTCCTTTTCAAGTATATGGTGGATCATGGCGTGGAAATTGTTGGTGCCATTGATAACAACCCGCAAGTTGTTGGTCTCGATGTTGGCGATTTTGCTGAATTGGGATATAAGACAAGCGTTGTTATTTCAGATAACGCAGAAAAAGTATTCAATAGTTGTGATGCAGATATTGCCATCGTGACGATTCTTTCTTATATGCCAGAGATGTATGAGTTCTTTGAAACAGCCGTTCGTAATGGTGTGAATGTTATTACTACATGCGAAGAAGCAATTTATCCTTGGAATACATCACCTTCAGAAACAAACAGACTGGATCGTTTAGCAAAAGAAAATGGGGTAACCATTACTGGTTCAGGAATGCAAGATATTTACTGGATTAATATGCCTTGTCTTGCGATGGCTGGTGTAAACCGTATTGATAAAATTAAAGGAGTCGCGAGCTATAATGTAGAAGACTATGGCTTAGCACTAGCCGAAGCTCATGGTGCCGGTTATACCAAAGAACGTTTCGATGCTGAAATCGCAACAGCTGAAAGTTTCCCATCTTATATGTGGAATGCTGCAGAAGCAATTTGTTCGAAGATGAATTGGACCATTAAAGATATCAGTCAAAAGAGTGTTCCATATATCTTAGATGAAGATGTTTATTCAGAGACTCTTGGAAGAACGATTCCAGCAGGTGAAGTTACAGGAATGTCAGCAGTGACAACACTTCATACACATCAAGGCATTGAAATTGAAGTAGAATGTATCGGTAAAGTTTATCGCGAAGATGATGGAGATATGTGTGGCTGGGAAATTACAGGGGAGCCAAACTTAGTATTCTCAGTTCATAAACCAGATACAGTAGCTCATACATGTGCAACAATCGTAAATCGTATTCCAACAATTTTGGATGCAGAGCCAGGATTTATGACGAGTGAAAAATTAAGAGAACTTGCATACCCAACATATCCATTACACACATATGTTGAGAATCCCTTTTTTGAAATCTAAGAAGAGTGTACTAACATTTTAGTAGAATAAAAAAGAGTCGCTACAATGATATGTAGCGGCTCTTATTTGTTAGGTTCAATTATTTGTTGAAAGTATTTTTAATTCCTTCTACTGCGCCTTCAACGCCTTCTTTAACGTTTTCGATAACTTCTTTGGCTTTACCTAAACCTTTTTCTACTGCACCTTCTGTTTCAGTGCTTTTATCACCAGTAACTTTACCTAAAACTTCTTTTGCAGCACCTGATGCTTGTTGTAATTTATCTTCTAATGACATTTGAAGACCTCCTTTGTTATTTATATTAATAAGTCTAACACTACTAAATTTATTTACAAAAGTTTCTGCTTGAGAAAGTGTTCGTAAGCAGATGTTTTAAAGAGAAGTAAAGACTCATGCTAAAATAATTCTAAAGAGACTCAAGGAGGAAACCAAATGACAGAATATCAATTACCACGCGTTTGGAGCGCAGCTGATTCTAACCAAGGAAAGTTCTCAGGAATTAACCGTCCAACGGCAGGAGCGCGTTTTGAACAAACCTTACCTGTCGGAGAAACAGATTTACAAGTGTATTCGCTTGGCACACCAAACGGTATTAAAGTGACGATTATGCTGGAGGAATTACTCGAAGCAGGCGTCGACAAGGCAGCCTATGATTTATTCAAGATTTCAATTATGGATGGGGACCAATTCGGTAGCGACTTTGTAGCGATTAATCCGAACTCGAAGATTCCAGCACTCTTAGACCGCTCAGGGGATGAACCGATTCGCGTCTTCGAGTCAGCGAATATCTTACTTTATTTAGCAGAAAAATTTGGAAAATTCCTTCCAGAAGACACAGCTAAACGTACAGAAGTCTTAAACTGGCTCTTTTGGCAAACTGGAGCAGCACCATTCTTAGGAGGCGGATTTGGACACTTCTTCAACTACGCACCAGAGAAAATCGAGTATGCCATTAACCGTTTCACTATGGAAGCAAAACGCCAATTAGACTTACTCGACCAAGAGTTAGCCAAACGCCCATATATCGCAGGAGACGCATATACGATTGCTGATATCGCGATCTGGTCATGGTACGGACGCCTCGTTCAAGGACACTTGTATCAAAATTCTGCAGAGTTCCTTGATGCGCAAAGCTACAAGCATTTAAACGAATGGGCAGACAGAATCGCAAAACGTCCCGCTGTACAAAAGGGAGTAGAAGCGGAGTATAAATTAATTAAATAAAGAAGGGTTAGTATGATTGAATATAAAAACGTCGCCTTGCGTTATGATGAAAAGCTCGTTTTAAAAGACGTGAACTTAAGCATTAACGACGGCGAATTTATGGTGTTAGTGGGGCCATCCGGTTCAGGGAAAACAACCATGTTAAAGATGATTAATCAGTTGATTGAACCGACTGATGGAAATATTTATTTAAATGAAAAACGAATCAAAGAACATGACCAACGAAAATTACGCTTAGAGACGGGCTATGTTCTTCAACAAATCGCGTTGTTCCCGAACTTAACAGTGGCGGAAAACATCGCGCTCATCCCTGAAATGAAAGGGTGGAAGAAGGAGCAAATCGCTGCAAAAACAAAGGAACTGCTCGACAAGGTAGGCCTTCCTGCAGACGATTACGCCAAACGCCTTCCAAGCGAACTTTCTGGAGGAGAACAACAACGGGTAGGAATCGTCAGAGCGATGATTGCAGAACCGATGACGCTTCTCATGGACGAACCATTCTCGGCCTTAGATGCCATCTCTCGTAAGCAACTTCAAGAGCTCACGAAGGCATTACACCGGGAGTTTAAGATGACGACGATTTTTGTCACACATGATACGGATGAAGCGTTGAAGTTGGCTGACCGTATTGCGGTCTTAAAAGATGGAGCGATTCAGCAAGTCGCACCACCTTCTGAAATTCTAGAGCGTCCTGCAACGGAATTTGTCGCAGAATTGTTCAAAGGAGGTGCCGTTCATGCATAATCTCGTAACGACTTTCCAAGAGCGTTTTAGCGACTGGACAGTGGCATTAGGGCAACATTTACAACTCTCGCTCTTAGCCTTACTGATTTCGATTGTGGTGGCCGTTCCATTAGCGGTTGTTTTAAGCTCGTACAAGCGCTCTGCGGCATTTGTCCTTCAACTGGCAGGAATCTTCCAAACGATTCCGTCACTGGCGCTATTAGGGCTCTTTATTCCATTTATGGGTATCGGAACGGTCCCAGCACTCACAACGCTAGTGATTTACGCGTTATTCCCGATTTTACAAAATACGATTACGGGACTCGAAGGGATTGACCTAAGCTTAGAAGAGGCAGCCATTGCCTTTGGGATGACGAAGTGGGAACGCCTCAAGAAGTTTGAGATTCCAATTGCGATGCCGGTTATCATGTCAGGGGTACGCACTTCTGCAGTCTTCATTATCGGGACAGCGACTCTTGCAGCGTTAATCGGGGCAGGGGGACTTGGCTCATTCATCCTTCTTGGGATTGACCGGAACAATGCCAGCTTGATTTTAATTGGGGCTATCTCGTCAGCGCTTCTGGCGATTGCCTTTAGTATATTGTTGAAATGGATGGAACATGCTAAATTAAAAACGATTTTCGCAACGTTTATTGTCCTATTTGCCGGACTTGGAGCATCTTTCGTTTCAGGGATGATGCCTTCGATGGGCCAACAAACGCTGATTATTGCCGGTAAATTAGGACCCGAACCAGAGATTCTAGCAAATATGTATAAGCTTCTCATTGAAGAAAAAACAGATTTAAAAGTCGAAGTGAAGCCGAACTTCGGGAAGACATCCTTTCTATATGAAGCCTTGAAAAATGGGGACATCGACATTTACCCAGAATTCACAGGAACGATCACGGAGAGCTTGTTGAAGCCAGCTCCAAAAGTGTCGCATGATCCACAAGAAGTGTACGAAATGGCCAAAGAGGGCATCTTGAAACAAGACGGATTAGCGTTCTTGAAGCCGATGGACTATCAAAACACGTATGCAGTTGCAGTCCCAAGAGCCATCGCCGAAAAATACGGACTCAAGACGATTTCTGACTTGAAGAAAGTCGAAGGGCAATTGAAAGCCGGATTCACGCTGGAATTCAACGACAGAGAAGACGGAAACCGTGGTCTTCAAAAAGTATACGGATTGAACTTAAACGTCGCAACAATGGAACCAAGCCTGCGTTACCAAGCGATTCAGTCGGGAGACATTCAAATCACCGACGCTTATTCTACGGACGCAGAAATCACACGCTATGACTTAGTGGTGTTGGAAGACGACAAACAATTATTCCCACCGTACCAAGGCGCACCATTAATGAAAGAGGCGTTGTTGAAACAACATCCGGAATTAGAAGGCGTGCTAAACGAGTTAGCTGGAAAGATTACAGCAGAACAGATGAGTCGTATGAACTATGAAGTGGGAGTAGAAGGTAAGTCTGCTGAAACAGTTGCCCGCGAGTTTCTTCAAAGCCAAGGCTATCTTAAGTAGGAAACAGTGTTTCCATAAAAATACTTTTGGATCTTTGGGTTGTTATAGTAAAGATAACTGCTACACCGGGTTGAGCCATAAGTCTCAACTCCTAGCAAGCTTCAAAGAGCGGGTAAAAGTTGAAAACTTTAACCCGCTCTTATTCACATTGCTTGTTTGTCGCGGTTATCATTACTATAACCCAAAGGTCCTTCGTCTTTTATGGAAACACAATCAATGTAGAGATCCACTTTAAAAAAGGCAACAATTTCAGTCGATATCGATTCACAGTTCTGCCTCCATTTTAGGGGGGATAGAAGGAAAAAAGGAATGTAGTCTATAGGGACTGACCCCAAAAAGTGAGAATTTAATAAAAACACCCTAGGGCTACCG
>CAUQUY010000037.1:0-12941 GCA_963521405.1 uncultured Streptococcus sp. | reverse complement strand
ACTGTTTTATAAGCGAACGTTCGCTCAACAGTGATATTAATTTATCATAACTGATTATCAATTTCAACCGATTTGATTCGTTTTTCAAAAACTTTTTTTATTTCTTAAAAAAACGTACCTAAGTCCGATTTCTTCTATATAAATTCATCTCGATATCTTTACAATTTCAGGGAACGCTCGTATAATTATGGATGTAAGACGCCGAAATAGCTCAGTTGGCAGAGCAACGCACTCGTAACGCGTAGGTCGCAGGTTCGACCCCTGTTTTCGGCATACGAAAAGCACTTAAAAGTCCTATAAAATAAGACTTTTAAGTGCTTATTTTTCGTTTTTGTTCCATAATTTGTTCCATTTTCATAGATTTTCTCTTACATTGTCATATTCTGACTCTACTACTCTTAAACTCAATTATAACAACGATACACTACTAGGTAAGCTAAGCAACCTATTAGATAACAAAGAAAAGACTTTAAAGCTTATTATTCTATCTATAGAATTAATAGATAAACCATTCATTGCTTTTAAAAATGGAAATGTATTATATAGAAGCATTCTAGTCTTTAAGAGAAAAACTAATTGAGCTCTATTTGGAAAATCACGATGAAGAATTCGAGGATTGGCATTAAACAAACTAAAAAAGCGATAGAAATTTTCTATCGCTTTTTGTCTTTTATTTTTTATTGAATTTATTTAAAATCCACAACAGGATACATGCACCTACAACTGATACGATTACACTATGAAGATTTAAACCCGTAACTTCATATCCACCGAAGAAGTTAAACACTGCTCCTCCGATAAAAGCACCAACAATACCAGTAAAGATATTTGCTACTGCACCCATAGATTCATTTTTATTCATAATAACACTTGCGATCCATCCAGAGAATGCGCCAAGTACTAACCAAGATAGAATACCCATTTAATTCACTCCTTTAAATAATAAAAAGATAGCACGGCATTCAGCCGTACTATCCTTAGTAAATATAATTATACGACTATTTTTCTTCAGATTTAGAATCAAGTGCGTCTTTAGCTTTTTCAACTAATTCGCTCGCAACGTCTTTAACATCTGAAGCAATCTCTTTAGCCTTTCCAACAGCTTGGTCTAAAAGGCCTTCTGCTTTTGTAGCGTCGTCGTTAGTAACTTCTCCTACGACTTCCTTTGCTTTCCCCTTAACCTTATCTGTAAATCCTTTATCTGTCATAATAAATCTCCCTTTCTGTTTGGTATTTACACTTTTAATTATACATTAAAATAACTCTAAAACAATGTATCTGCTTATATTCACAAAAAGAGCCATTTTTGTCGTTTTTGTTACGGTTAAAATCGGGTTTCCTTCACAAAGTCATCTTATATACGCACCACGAATATTTTTTATGTTTATAATGAATAAATTTCAATATGATTTCCTAATACTGTAATTTTTACTGGTAAATCATCAGATCGGTCACCATCAATATCGGATTCTAATTTAGTATCTGATGAGATTGTAATATCTTTTGCTTTAATATATTCAATATTATCATTCTCAACGATATCACCTTTTAACAAATCTGGAATTAATGATAATTTTGAAATTATAGAAGCATTTTTCAAAATTAATATATTCGCATACCCATCTTTGTTTTCTTCAAATATTTTCTTGTCAGCATAATAATTAGAAAGCAAAACTAATACTTGACTAGCTTCCCCTTCGTAACTCCCATTTTCTGTTTCAATTTTAATATTGAATACCTCATCTTTAATAACGGACTTAATTGTATTTATTGCATAAGCTAATACTCCATACTTTGTTTTATCTTCTATTTCAACGTTATGAATCGCCTCTGGTAAAGAACCTACACTGAAGATATATCCAAAATAGCTCTTATTTGCTTTTCCAATATCGATCGCATTTGTTTTATTAAAATCAAGTTGGTCAATTGCCTCATCAATATCTTGACTAATTTCTAGCAATTTAGTAATTAAATTGCCAGTCCCTCCTGGAATAATCCCTAATTTAGGGATATAGTCCTTTTCAGCAATACCAGAAATTACTTCATTAACAGTTCCATCCCCACCAAAAACAATTACCGCTTCATAATTCTCCTTTGAAGCTTCGTCCGCAAAAGCAGTAGCATCTTTAGCTTTTTCAGTAATCTTCGTTTCAACATATTCAAAGTATTCTTTTGCTTTATTTTCTAATTTTTCTTTATAGTCTAACGCCTTTTCTCCTCCAGAAGTTGGATTAATAATTAGCATTGCTTTTTTCATAAAAGTTATCTCCTTATAATCATTCTCAATTTTACTAATCTAGAAATAGATATATTATCTTTCGAGAGGTTTAGGCTATTATAGCATAGGTATTAAATCGTATTATTATCACACAACTTATTTGCTGATAATTACTTTTGTTCCATATTACTTTTTACCAAAGAAAAGCTTTATTAAGAAAAGCCTATTATATCAAGATTTTCTCAATATAATTTTTTTATTTTTATCATACCACCCTGTATTCGGCATACTTATTATCTTTTCTTCTTTATTATATATAGAATATAGAAAAAACGGTTGAGTATTACTCAACCGTTTTTCTTTGGACTAATTCAATAGTTTTTAATACAACGTCGCTGGCTTTTTGCATGCTTTCGAGAGTTACGAATTCATACTGCCCATGAAGGTTTTCTGCTCCGGTAAAAAGGTTGGGAGTCGGAATTCCTTTATAGGTAATAATACATCCATCCGTTCCTCCACGGAATGGTTGAATGTCTGGCGTGATGCCACATTCTTTATAAGCCTCAATCGCTACTTCAACCGAAGTCATATCGTCCTTTAAGATTTCGTACATATTATAGTACTCATCGTAAATCGTGCATTCGATACGAGGCACATCATACGTTGCGTTTTGCGCATCGACGATTTGTTGGAACTGCACTTTTCTCTCTTCGAATTTCTCCATCGAGTGATCGCGTATAATATATTCCAATTCAACCTTACCGATGTCGCCTGATTGTTTCGATAACATAAAGTAGCCTTCGTACCCACTCGTACGTTCAGGAACTTCGTCTTCTGGCATGCGTGCAAATAGTTTCGCTGCTTCTGCCAAAGCATTCACCATCACATCTTTAGCTTGCCCTGGGTGAACACTTGTCCCATGAATCGTCACCACTGCACGAGCTGCATTGAACGTTTCATATTCTAATTTCCCTACCACTCCGCTATCTAAAGTATAGGCAAATTTTGCAGGCATACGCTCCGCCTTGAAACGATGCGCGCCTTTCCCGATTTCTTCATCCGGACCAAACGCTAACCAAATATCGCCATGCGGAATTTCTGGATGCGTCATTAAATACAAGCAAGCTTCTAATACCGAAACCAGACCCGCCTTATCGTCGGCACCTAGTAATGTCGTTCCATCAGTTGTAATTAACGTTTCGCCAATATAGTTTTTCAAACTTGGAAACTCGCTGACCGTCATTACTAAATTCTTTTCGGCATTAAGCAGCACATCTTCTCCGTTATAATTCTCGTGAATTTGTGGATCGATGTTTTCCGCATTGAAATCTGCGGTATCAACGTGGGCGATAAATCCAATCGCAGGCGCCGCACTTCCTTCTTCCAAGTTACTTGGGAGGAGCGCCACTAAGTAGCTATCCTCTGGATCGAGTTCTACTTTTTGAAAGCCGTATTCCACTAACTCGTCACGAAGCATTTCTAAAAATTCCCATTGACTCTTTGTCGTAGGAATCGTTGTTGATTTCAAATCACTACGCGTATTGATTTTCGCATATCGAATAAATCGTTCTAACATTGTAGGATACATGTTAATAAGAGTCATCTTCTTTCACTTGGTGGAACTCTAAGTCTGCAATTGTTTCACGACCGAACATTTCAATCGCTACTTTAATTTTTTGTTTTTCGTGGTCAAGTTCTACTACTTTACCGCTCATATCATTGAAGGCACCTTCTGTAATGATTACGTAGTCTCCAACAGAAACGTGTAAATCAACTGGAGCATGCACTTTTTCACCGATACGTCCTAAGATAGCTTCTACTTCTTCTGGTAATAATGGAGATGGTTTTGAACCAGCACCGTGTGAACCAACGAATCCAGTTACGCCTGGAGTGTTACGAACAACATACCATGCTTGGTCTGACATGACCATTTCAACTAATACATAACCAGGAAAAGTTTTTTCAACAGTCGTTTTAGTTTTACCGTCTTTTACTTCTACTTCCTCTTCTTCAGGTGAAATCACGCGGAAGATGTTTTCTTCCATACCCATGCTTTGGATACGTGATAATAGATTTGATTTTACTTTATTCTCATAACCTGAATAAGTGTGCAATACATACCATTCTTTTTCCATTGATACTCCTCCTTGAGTGTTGACAACATTTTTCCATACAAAAAAACCTTCATAAGCGAAGGTTTTTTCAACTGCTCTTAGTATATCACTAATCACTTTAAAGTACTATTATTTTAAAAGGAATGTAATGAGTTGATGCACTCCATAGTCCACTACTGCAAAGAAGCATAGTGCAGCAAGCACTGTCATAATTACTGTAATTGTATATTTGTTTACTTCTTTACCTGTTGGCCAAGTAACTTTTTTCATCTCTTTAATCACATTTGATAAAAAACGCATTTCGAATCTCCTCTTCCTTTTATTTTGTTTCGCGATGTAGTGTTTGTTTGTTGCAATACTTGCAGAATTTTTTAATTTCTAGACGTTCTACTCGTCGATTTTGTCCAAGCGTAATCGTGTAGTTTCTTGAACCACATACGCTACAAGCTAACGCCGCTTTTTTCTGAGCCATATTTTCACTACTTTCTATAAATCCATATCTACTCCATCATAAGGAAATGAACTTGCTTTGTCAAGTACACACTAGTTAAAGAAAAGGACCGCAACGAATAATAGCACGGCTTGCAATGAATGAATCATTACCATGTTTTTAATCGCTAACGCAAAGGTCGTTTTCTTTTCTTGGAGAGCTTTGAACTGTTGAATATGTTTATACACAGGAACGCCAACTGCTAGCACACCAAGAAGAATCCAAGGCGCCACGCCGAGCAACACCGCAAGCACCATCGCACCAAACGCAATCGCATATAATACTTGATAGACCACTAACGCTTGTTTCTTTCCAATATAGTACACCAATGTATAACGATGGTTCGTAATATCTGTTTCTAAATCACAAATATTATTACTTAACATGATATTGGCAATCGTACAAACAAGCGGCAGAGATAATAGGAACACTTTCAATTGAGCTATAATGTCCAGTTGCATCGTTAAAATACTTCCGTCTAACTGTACCCCTGCAAAAACCGTTCCTTCTGGCACATTTAAAAATACCGTAATCCAGAAAATCCCGAACCCCATTGTGAACCCTGATAACACCTCCCCAAGAGGCATCCGAGAAATCGGAATGGGTCCAAATGTATAAAACACACCGATGAAGAAACAAATTGCGCCGACAATGAGCAAAAGAATATTCGTGCGCGCTACAAGGATGATTCCAACAACTGCTGCCACTGCAAACAGCCCACCGAAGACTTGCCATGCTTTCTTCACAGTGAGGCTACTCGTCCCAATCACATTATGATTATCACGATAATCGGAGTTTTTCGCTTTGACATAGTCCATCAAATTGTTCATCACGGTTGTTGCCATATCAAAACAAATCATCCCGATAAAGAACAACAGCATATTCAAAACATTCACTTGTTTAAATAAAACAAACGAATAAAGAAACGCGATGACAAATGGGAACACACTCGCGATTTTTGTACGCAATTCGACTAGTTCGATAAACTCTTTTTTCGTCACTACTCAACACTCTCCTTCAACTCAAGGTTCGTATTTGTTAATTTGAACGTATCTTTAATCGCATCCGACACATACACTTTTTTATCTTTCGTTACGAAAATGACATCCACTCCGTCATGACTATTCGCATATTCGATTCCAGCCTTTGGTCCCACAGAGAACATCGACGTCGATAACGCGTCTCCTTTTGTAGAACTGTCGACAATAACAGAAACTCCTTCCACATTATTATCGTATGGATATCCTGTTTTCGGATTTAAAATATGGTGATACGTTTGACCGTCTACGGTTAAATAACGCTCATAAATCCCAGACGTTACAATCGTTTTGTCTTTTTCTAAAATCGTACCAAGCGTCTTCCCACGAGAAGCATCCGGATCTTGAATCCCAACATTCCACGCAACGCCGTCTCTTGCAGGTGAGCCGCCCATTACGACGATATTCCCACCAAGGTCAATGACTGCTGTTGTGATGCCTTCTTTTGCAAAATATTCCCAAACCTTATCGGCGATATACCCTTTGGCGATCCCTCCAAGGTCCAGTTGCATTCCTTTTTTCTTTAAAAAGACGGTTTGTTCCGCGTCGTTTAATTCAACGTCTTTATAATTCACGAGTGGTAACACCGCATCGATTTCCTCTTGCGTTGGTTTCTTCGCATCATCAAACCCGATATGCCATAACGCCGTCAATGGTCCTACCGTAATATCGAAAGCCCCGTCAAACTCCTCACTGTATTTCAATCCAAGTTTGATTAACTCGTACACATCCGCACTAACCTTAACCGGCTTTTCTCCAGCGGCTAAGTTTACTTCATCCACTTCAGAACCAGAAGCATTCACAGTAATTCGTTTTTCTAAGTCTTTAATCATTTCTAAGGCATTGGTGATCACTTCTTCTGTATTTGGATGATAGACCGATAAAGCTACCGCAGTTCCGAGTAAGAAGTCTGTTTTCTTCACAGGTGATTTAATAATTTCTCTTGGAGTTTTAATTGATGCGCCTGAAACAGTGTCGGCTTCATTCCTCGGTTGACTTTGGCAAGCCACTAAAATCGTCGTAGACATCACTGCCAAAAGTCCCCATTTCATCCATTTAGCTTTCATAGTTCTCTCCTTTGTAAAAATCATTCCTTAGTATTGTACCTTATTTCACGATAAAACGAAACCCGTGACTTATATTCCGAATAAAAAACTCCTGCACAACCGTACAGGAGTCGAAATGGTTATTTTAAAATGAATTAGCTTTGTGGAGCTGCTACTTTGATTTCAGCAGTGTCCCCTTTTTGAGCTGCTTCGATTAATTTGTTTGCATATTCAACAAATGAAGTGTGCGCATTAGTTGCACCTGAAACAACTTCAACGTCTGAAGGGTTTTGTTTAGCAACTAAACCTTCGTTGTATGCTTTGAAGTATTCTGCTGGGCCAGTACCCACTTTATCTTTCATTGCTTTTTCGTATTCTGCGTTAGCTGATTTACGTTCACCTTTATCGTTTAAGTTGTCATAATCAGATTTAGTGATTTTGCCACCTTCAACAGTAATCGTAAATTCTACGTGCCATCCACGTTTGTCAGCTTCTGATACTAATTTGTAAGTACCATCTTTTAAAGCTGCATTAGATTTTTGTGTTGCTGCTTGTGTAGTTGCAGTTTGTGTTGTAGCTGCTTGTGTTGTTTTGTTTGAATCAGTTTTGCTGTTTCCGCCACATGCTGCTAATACAAATGCAGATGATAATAATACTGCTGCTGCAGATAATGATTTTTTGATAGTCATGTTTAGAACCTGCCTTTTCTATATATTTTAGAATTAATCAATTCTGTAGGTTCTATTATAGCATATTTCGGATAAAAGTCTAGGTCCAGTCTGTTGAAACGTTCCTTTTTTCACTTGAAAAAAGGAAATGAAAAAGGCATTTCCTTTTCAGAAAACGCCCTTGTTTGTGAATTGTTTTGTTTTATGATTTTCGTTGCAATAACTGACTTGTGATTTTTAACAGCATAGGCTTCACATCAGCTTCAGGCAACTTCTCTATTTGATGGATTGCTTTCATGGTATATTTCGATGCAAAATCTTTTGCAGTTTCAACACCACCTGCATTTACGACCAACTTTTGAATTGCTAGTCGATCTGGTGCTGTTAACTGATTTTTCTTTTCTAACAGTGGAAGCAATTCTTTTTCACACTTCGGTAAAGACGCAATCAGCGGCAATGTATAAATCCCTTGCGCCACATCTTCTAACACAGGTTTCCCAAATTCAGAAGAACTTACTTCATAATCGAGAATATCATCTAGTAACTGAAACGCCATCCCGATAGAATTCCCGATATGTCTAGCACGCTCTAATTCGCCCATTTCTGAAAAACGTTCTCCCATCATACAACTGAGCATAAATAGTTGCGCCGTCTTCCCATCAATTCGCTTCAAGTAATCTTGAACCGTCACATCAGTTTTGTAGCTTTCTTCCATCTGTGACAATTCACCTTCAATGACACGCATCATCCCGTCTGTTGGGATTTGGATACCCGCTAAATCTTGACTATATTTTGAAAGCAACTGATAGCACACTGTCAATAAGTAGTCGCCTGCATAAATCGCCACACGATTCCCAAATCGAGCACTAATCGTCTCTTGTCCTCTTCTTGTATCAGCTTCATCGATGACATCATCGTGTAATAATGTTGCCACATGAAGTAGTTCAAGAGCCGCAGCCACAGCATGGACTTCTTCCTTGTTTCGATTTTCATTCCACATTGAGAATAAAATCAAATAAGCAGGTCGTACCATTTTACCACCAGATTCAAGGACAGCCCAAATAGCCTCACGAATCTGTTTGTTTTCGATCGTGATAGATGCATGCATCATCGCTTTTACTTGTTTTAATTCTTCATGTAATTCGGGATACTCCATCCACATTGGATGTACGATTGTCATAGTTTTCTCCTTCTAGTCGACCTTCTAAAAAAAGAAGCCGACAAAAAATGCCGACTTCATTATAACATACTTATTTAACGAGTTGGTTTCCTTGCTTATCGAATCCATATATTGCTTTCGACTTACCATACCACCAGCTACCCGCAGTTCTTTGGAACCATGGAATCACGTAGTAATCAAGACCGAATGCACGACCTGAACCGTTCATTAATGCAATTGCTGCAGGAACAAACCACATATTTACCCAGTAGAACATACCAGATAAGCAGAACGTTGCGACTAAACCGATTGTCACTGCGTTGACGATCCATGTTAAGAAACCAGCCATGATTGCTAAACCGATAGCTAATTCTACGAATGACATCACTTTTTGCATTAAGTGAGCGACTTCAACGTTTGGAATCATGATTTGCATGATGGATGCGAACCAGTCTGGCATTTTTTCGATGACCATTGCTGGTTGTTCACCATATGAATAGTTGAAACCGAATGAAACGACTTGAGTTGCTGTTTGCGCTGCAGCTTCTGTCGCTCCACTTGCTGCTGTTACAGTTTCTGCTGCACCACTTGCTGCACTTGTTGCTTCTGTTAACCAAGGGAATGGGAATGCTAAATGATTTCCATCAATCCAGCTGCTTGCGCCCCATAAACCAAAGATTTTCTTCAAGCCTTCGATTGTCCACATACCACCGTAGAATAAACGAAGCGGTACAGACCATAATACGTTACCGTAACGTGATAAGTGTCCACGGAAGATGTTACGACGGTTCTTAATATGGAAGAACTCGTGGAACACGTATTGAATTGCATAGTATAGTGAGAAGATTTCTAAGAAATACTTGATGTTTACGATGTGTTTCATCAACATTGCAAAGAAACCACTTAAGTGCCATTTGCCCATTAAGAAAGCAACACCATAATGTGAACCGATAGAAACCATGAATCCATCGTATTTACCTTTATAGGCTACTTTTTCTGAGTTATTAATTGAAGCGATAATGTTTTTCGCTGCTGTTTTACCAGTTTGTTCAGCGGCTTGTACGATTTGTGGATGTGGAGCATTTCCTTTATCCGGTTCTTCGTAGTAAGCTAAGTCACCGATTGCGAAGATATCGGTTTCGCCATCGACTAACATGTTTTCGTTTACGACTAAACGACCTGCACGAGCTGCTTTAAATCCAAACACTTCAGCTTCTGTGTTGGCTTTAACCCCAGCTGTCCAGAATAGTGAGTACGTTGGAATCACTTTGCCGTCAGCTAAGCGAATGCTGTTTTGCTTCACTTCAGAAATTCCGTTTCCTTTAATCACTTTGATGCCACGTTTCACCATGAAGGCTTCTGCTTTATCCGCATCTTTTGCATCTAACATGTTTAAGATTGTTGGAACTGCTTCGATGATGTATAACTCGAAGTCGTCTTTATCTAAATTGTATTCATGTGCTAACACTGGAATCCAGTCCATTAATTCACCGACTAATTCAACCCCAGTAAATCCTGCACCACAAACCGCAAACGTTAATAACGCTTTACGTTTTTGAGGGTCATGTTCTTTAGCCGCTTTTTCTACACAGCTAAGAATATGTTTACGCATTTTCACTGCGTCTTCCATTGACCATAACGTAAATCCATTTTCTTTAACACCTGGAACGCCGAAGTCATTGGCTTCTCCACCCATACCAAGTACTAAATAATCATAAGAGAATTCGCCATGTTTTGTACGAACCACTTTGTTTTCTTTATCAAGACTTGTAACACTATCTGTTACTAAGTTTACATTTTTAGAACGTGCGAAGATTTTTTGTAAGTCGTATTGAATCGCATCTGGCTCAACACGTCCTCCAGCAACCTCGTGTAATTCAGTCATGTAAGTTAAGTAAGGATGTTTATCAATTAATGTAATTGTGACATCTTTATTCTTTTTCAACTTATGTGACAACGTCTTTGTAGCGGCTACCCCTGCAAATCCGGCACCGATTACTACAATGTTTGTTTTTGTCATTGCAAATCCTCCTTGAAATTTCTCACTTTAGTAGTATATTCTATTTTGCACTTTTTGTCCATTGATTGTCGGTTGTTTCACGAACTTTAACCGACTTTTTTGTCCGAGTAGTTTTTGAGTAGTTTTACATGTGTTAATGCGTAGTTTGCCGCAATCCCAATGGCTATCCCTGCAAAGATACCGACGATTGACATCGCAGGTAAATATAAAAGCACCGTCCATGATTTTGCCATCCAGCTTGCGACTATCAATTGACCGACATTGTGCAAAATCCCACCTGTGGCACTGACGCCAATCATGCTCACGCGTTCCTCACCAAGCTGCTTCACAAGATACATTCCGATAAAGCTGACAAGCGCGCCCATCCCACTATAGAGGAAGGTTGAAAACGTCCCACCTAGAACGGTCGTCATCAATGTTTTCATCACGACAACTAAAACCACTTCTTTAAACGATAGTGTATATAAACTGATTAGCGTCACGATATTGGCTAATCCTAGCTTTGCCCCTGGCGCAAATGTAAAAGGAAAAGGAATGGCTTGTTCAAGTAACCCAAGGATGATTCCTTGTGCTGTTAATAATGCGATAAAGACAAGTTTTCTAAGATTGCTATTTTTTTGCATTCCATTCTCCTTTCCTATTTTCTAAAAGAGGCCGGAAACTCGTCCAGCCTCTTTCAACTATTTTTTACGTCTTACTAAAATTTTATTCTTCAAACTCACAGCTTTTGGTGCCCATGTATGGAACATTTCAAACCAGAACTTAGAAATTGGCATATCAAATTCACCGATATATTCCACTAACTCAGGATCAAACGATTGCTTGAATCCGTTAATCCCGCCGTGATGTTCTTGATCTTCAGAAACTCCGAAGAAGTCAAACGAACGAATGCCTTTTTCATCATAAAGAGTTTGCATAATCCAAGATACAAGCGCCTTATTGGCATTCAATCCACCATCATCCGTGATGTTAGCGCCATATAAGTAGTACGCTTTGTCTAAGTACGTTACGACGAACGCTCCGCTGACTACTTTTCCTTCCGGATACTTCTCTAAGTCGCCTTTTACGCGTTCAATTTCTTTTTCGTATTTAGCAATGTTGACCTTCAATGATTCGATTTGTTTTTCTACATTTTCGATCCGTTTTGGATTGTTTAATGTTTCCAGCTGCCCTGTTAACTTATCGAATTCTTTTTGCGCTGTTTCTAAGCGATTTGTCGCAAATGCTAATTGCGCATTATAGTCCACTTTTGCAAAGTATAAATCCACCATTCCTTTAGGGTGAAGGTGTTGATACATCGTTGTTAAATACTCGATACTACGCGCCACGTATTGATCACGCTCAGCCGTAATTTTATTTAACTCATCATAGATTGGCATATCTTCAAGTGTTCCCTTGTAGCAAACAACCCCTTGTTTCTTCGCTACATTCACTTTATAACGTTCTTTCTTATTGAACGTTTCGACGATACCTTCCCCTTCGTCTTTCAACGGTAAAATCATTGTGAGACGTGGTTGAATCCCATCAAACCCTAAGTCCATTGGGCGTTCTACAAATCCAGAGGCTAAAATGTTTTTGCGGTATTCTTCGTTATTGAATCCACCTTCAACCATTTCGAACTTATTTGTCCATTCACGCCATTGTAATTCTGGGTCAATCTTTAATCCAAATGCATTTTTAGATTTCAAATACACTTTTAACGTCGCAAACACAGATTTTAATTGTTCAGCATTTGTATAGTCGGTTACGATTCCGCGCGGTGCATACGCTAAATATTGATGCACAACAGGTAATTTACGATAAAGAATCATCGCAGCCGCAACAGGTTCATGATTATCCGACATGACTAGTAGTACGTCTCTTGTCCATGAGCCATCCGTCTTCACTTCGCCCCATTCAGGCGTTTGGAAAACCGTTCTGTTGGCTTGAGTTTCCATAAAAGCATGATACTCTTCTAACGCATTCGACATCTCTTTTATATACATGTGAGCACTCTCTTTCCTTTTTCATTTCCTTACCAGTATTACATTTTCAGCAAAATATGTCAAAACTTTAACAAAGAAAAAGCTTTACGTATCAGAAGCAGCGACTCTTTTAAAAGTTGCTTTTTTAAACATAAAAAGAGCGCACCTTGTGATATGTACCCCCTTTACTGGACAAACCAGTAAAGGGGGTATTTATTATGCGTT
>CAUQUY010000036.1:0-13245 GCA_963521405.1 uncultured Streptococcus sp. | reverse complement strand
TTCTCTTCTATGTGTCTGTTTATCAACCAAAAGAGAGTGGTTTTGAACAATTAGAATTTAAAGAGCTCTCACACCAATTAGTATTTGCGGATACATTACAGCCATTCGAGATTGCTAAATTATTTAACAATGAACTCGCAGTGTCTAACTTCTTCGTGAAGAAGGCTTTAGATGAAGGGAAAGCAAATGGTTTATCAGACGAGCAAACTGCTAAAGTGACTGCGCAATTTATGGACGGAAACTGGAAGAAGTTAGATGCTTCGATTATCCAAAACGGAGTTCGTGTGAAATATAAAGATGCAAGTGATCAAGATGCAGAATGGACCATTCCATTTACTGAATTATTTGCATACATGAACGAAAATATGATTCCTGAAACAGAAAAAGACAATTACGAAGCGTACCTAGCGACTGTAAAAGAAAAACTAGGGAAGAAGAGAATTGCGCTCTCGTTTGACGATGGACCTCGTGCAGAGACAACACCTAAAGTGTTAGAAATCTTGAAGAAATATAACGCACACGCAACGTTCTATATCGTTGGAAGCCACGTAGAAGGCAATGAATCCATCATTAAACAAATCGTTGCAGAAGGTCATGAATTAGGAGACCACAGCTACAGCCATCCGTTATTGACGAAGAAATCAGCTGATGAAGTGTATCAAGAAGTGCATAAGACTTCTGATTTAATCGCAAAAGCCAGCGGAGGTTTGCGACCAATGAGCTTGCGTCCGCCATATGGTGGGTTTAACAAGATGGTTTCAGAACAAGCTGGTATCGCGATTGTAAACTGGTCTATTGACTCACTTGACTGGAAATATAGAGATGCAGCGAAAACAATCGAGCATATTAAAGAAAATGCTCATAATGGAGGAATTCTATTAATGCACGATATTCATGAAGAATCTGTTGAAGCTCTTCCAACTGTTATCGAATATTTAAAAGCAGAAGGCTACGAATTAGTAACGGTCACAGAATTAATGGCAGACCAACCGTTAAAACCAAATTACGTTTACTTTGACCGTGTAGAAAATAAACAAGTGCAGTAAGAACACTTGCATTTTTACTCAAAATAAGGTACATTAATTAAGTGCTTAAAGCACAGACCTTTTACAGAGTTTTGCGAATCACCAACGCTTTACTCAGTACAAGGCATAAATTAAAAGAAAGAGGTGTTTAGAAATGGCTATTTCTAAAGAAAAGAAAAACGAAATCATCAAAGAGTATGCGTTACACGAAGGAGACACTGGTTCACCAGAAGTACAAATCGCTGTATTAACATACGAAATCAACCACTTAAATGATCACATCCGTGTTCATAAAAAAGACTTCCACTCAAACCGTGGATTAATGAAAAAAGTTGGTCACCGTCGTAACTTATTAGCATACTTACGTAACAAAGATGTTCAACGTTACCGTGAACTAATCAACCGTTTAGGATTACGTCGTTAATTTTAAGCCAATTGAGAACTCCCAGACATTCGTACTTGGGAGTTTTTTGTTGCTGTGAAACTTTATAGCGGTTAAACGATATTGTATATAAACTATACCTCGACAGGAAGAAACATATAAAAAAAGGCACAATCCCCAGATTATTGGGATTGTGCCTTTTCTTTATCAGATTACATTTCTTTAATGGAATGTGAAATAATCTGACGGTAACACATCATATTCTTACTATCATTTGATTTAATGACATTTCGTAAGAGTTTAAATGCAGAACGTCCTAATTCAAGCGTATGGATATCTACATAAGCGTCAATATGAACAGAAGGTTGGACAGAGTCGAATGTAATTATCGGCATCTGAATGTGTGTCTCATTTAAATAACGAACAGCACCTTCGGTAAATAGCGAGTCTGCAGTTACAAGACCGTCGATAGGTCCTTCTGCTAGGAGTTCTTTAATCGTCTCATACCCACGTTCTCTTGTAAATTCATCTACTTGAGCAATGAGTTTCTCGTTAACGGTAAGTTCGTATTCTTTTAAGGCTTTGATATAACCCTCGAGACGTTCTCTAGATACGAAAAGTTGGTCACGACCACCGATAAAGGCAATCGATTTGGCTCCTTTTTTAATAATGTACTCAGTAGCGTCAAAACCTGCTTTTTCATTGTTGTTATCAACGAATGAAATAAGAGGAGAGACTGTTTTACCGATAATCACGGCCGGGAATTCTTGCTCAATAGCAAAATCTACAAGAGGGTCTTCGGTTTCCCCGTATAGGAAGATAAGACCGTCCACTCGTCGACCTAGTATAGTATCTTTCAAAATAGCTAATCGCTGTTTATGATCTTGCCCCGTACATAATAGAATAGAGTACTGATGATCTGCAGCAATTTGGGCAATCCCACGAATAACTTCAGGGAAGAACGAGTTTTGGTAGAAGACATCAGAGTCTTTTGGGAGAACTACACCAATGACATTCGTCTTATTACTAGCTAAGCTACGAGCGTTGACATTTGGATGATAATTCAGTGTTGTCATTGCTTTTCGAACTTTGATTTTGGTCGCTTCGCTAATACTGGATTTATCTTGCAATACGCGCGTAACAGTTGAAGGGGAGACCCCTGCAAGTTTAGCCACATCTTTAATAGTGGATGCCATCTGTATTCCTCCTTTCTTGTAATAAATGATTTCTAAAAGAAAACACTGGATACGAACTTACAAAAATCCATATCCAGTGTTGTAAAAGTTCTAAGATTTAATCGCTCCGTCAACCATACCTTTCATGATATGTTTTTGTGCGAGAATGAATAGGATAATAACTGGTAACATAATGAGTAATGTTGAAGTTAAGATCATATCCCATTGTTTTGTAAATGAACCGGCGAAGTTTGAAACCGCGATTGGTAATGTTTGAATCGCATTTCCTTTACCAAGTAATAGAAGTGGTAATAGGAAGTCGTTCCAAATCCAGATACCGTTCAAGATTAAGATTGTAACGTAGATTGGTTTTAGGATTGGAAGAACTACGTAGAAGAATGTTTGCATTTTGTTACATCCGTCTAATTCAGCAGCTTCTTCGATTTCTAAAGGAACCCCTTTAATGAATCCGTGGAACATGAATACTGAAAGTGACATACCGAAACCTGTGTACGCTAGGATAATCCCTGGGTAAGAACGTAATAAGCTGAATCCGAAGATTGGCATTGTAATGGCGTCACTCATAATTTTGAACCAAGTTACTAAAGGATACATTACAACTTGGAAAGGAATTACCATTGAAGCTACGAAGATGAAGAAGATCACTAATGAAGCTTTAGAACGGTAACGAACTAATCCCCATGCAGCAAGAGCAGAGAATAAAGTGATTGTAAATAATGAAATCACAGTAATAATCGTTGATGCTAAGAATGATGAAGGATAGTTAATAGATGGGTTTTTCCAAATCGTAACAATGTTTGTCCAAAGTTGTCCGAAACTTGCAGGAAGTGCAAGCGGATCTGCTAGGATGTCAGCAGAACTCTTTGCAGAGTTGATCACTAAAAGAACGATTGGGCTCAAGAAAAGTAAGAATAAGAGAAATCCTAAAATTTCGAGAAGTAAGATTCCGAATTTTTGTTTTTTCATTATAAGTCAATCTCCTTTCGTTTAGTGATAGATGTTTGAATTAAGCTGATGACTACTAAGATGAAGAATAAAATAACGGCACGAGCTTGACCTTGAGCCATTAAGTTATCTCCTGAAGCAGTGTTGTAGATGTTCATTGTAATGAACTCAGTACTTTGGATGGCTTTATCATGCCATAGTAGTGAAGGGCCACCACCTGTTAATGAGAAGTTCACATCGAAAATCTTGAATGAGTTTGTAATTGTCAAGAAGAGCGATACAGTGAACGCTGGCATTACCATTGGGATGATAATGTGACGTAGACGTTGCCATGCATTAGCACCGTCAAGTGAAGCAGATTCTACAAGACTTGAAGGTACGTTTTGTAGGGCTGCAAAGTAAATCATCATGATATAACCTGCATATTGCCATGTGTTTGTGATAATCAAAGCTGTAACAGCTAATTTCACATCCCCAAGGAATAGGTTATTAATTAAAAAGTCGCTTCCAATCATTTGACCTAAAGCAGGGAATACTGAGTTATAAATGAATTGCCAAATGTAACCTAGTACAAGACCCCCGATTAAGTTTGGAATGAAGAATCCAGCACGGAAGATGTCTTTAAGCTTAATTTTACTTGAAACAAGTAGAGCTAAGCCGAATGATACAATGTTAATCACGATTACGTTAAATAATGCGAAGATTACTGTGATCATTAAAGAGTATTGGAAACGTGTGTCCGATAAACTGTCTGTAAAGTTTTTAAGTCCCACAAATTGTAAGTTAGTTTGTGTAACGCTCTTCCAGTCAGTTAGTGAGTAGTAGAACCCTAAGAAGAAAGGCACGATAATAACAAGTGCAAAGATGATAAATGCAGGTAACACTAAGCGGTAAAAATTGCGTTTTGCACGAGCTTCTCTGCTTAAAGCTTTCTTATTCTTAGACATATAAGAGTTCCTCCTTTATTAAAATTAAGCGGTGAGGGTAGTCACCGATTTGGTTCTATTGTAGCACATAACCCACAGTCACTGAAAGTGGCTGTGGGCCCCATGCAAACAATATTAATGATTATTTTTTAAGTAAGTTAGGCACTTCTTTGATTTGATTAGTAATCAATTCTTCGAATTTAGCTTTGTCGATTTGACCTTGAGCATATTGTCCATAGATTGGTCCTAATTTGTTCATTAAGAAGTTATCAGGCATGAAGTATGGGTTATCAAATGAGTAAACAGGTTTCTTCGCGCTAATCCATTCAGCTAAGAAACGAGATAATGGAGCTGATGGTTTCTCAGTTGTGTTAGAGAATGGAGAAATCATGTTAGCTTTGTTTACGATGTAGTCTTGACCTTCTTTAGTATCAGCTAAGTCGTTGAAGAATTTGTTGATGTATTCTAAAGCTTTAGTGTCTTTGTTAACTACGTAGTAAGATGGAGCACCGATGAATAATCCGTCAGCGTTTTTATCTTTACCAAGAGTTTGATAAGGAATGAATCCCATTTCGAAGTTAGCGTTTAATTGTTTTAGGTTAGGATCTTTCCAGTTACCTTGGTGTAGGAAAGCAGCTTTACCTGAAGCGAACGCTGAGTCCATGTCTTCTTGTGTACCAACTGTTAAGAGTTTTTTCTCTGTGTGATTGAATAATAATTCAACCCAGTTAGCGTAGTTGTCTAAACGAGTTTTGTCCATTTCGCCTTTAAGAACTTGTTCAGTTACTGAACGGTCGCCGTTTGGAAGACCAGAACTTAAGTAAGCACCGAAGTCGTGGATACCCATAATCCAAGTTTCGCCTTCTTTAGTTGCAGTAGCAACAACAGTAGATAATCCTAACTCAGATTTTTTACTTTCTAATGTGTCCATTGCTTTTTGAACAGCTTCAAATGAAGTTAGAGTAGATGGGTCGATACCAGCTTTAGTTAAGATGTCTTTGTTGTAAGCTAATCCGTATCCTTCTACAGATACTGGGAATCCGTATACGTCGTTTCCTTGTTTGAATTCGAATTCAGTTTTGTCGATCCAGTCACCTTTTAATGGTTGGATGCTGTCTTTCCACATGTCGTAACCAGCTTGACCTTCGATTACGAATACGTCAGGAGCTGTACCAGCTGTGAATTCTGTTTTTAATTGGTCAGAGATTTTACATGAACCAGAACATGTTTTAATGTTAACAGTTACTCCGTTCTTTTCTCCCCATTCTTTTGCATAAGCTGTTAAAGCTTCTTGAATTTCACTCTTGTTACTATATAAAGTGAATTCTTTTTTGCTCTCAGAGCTTCCTCCGTTAGAAGATTCTTGTTTTGCTCCACATCCAGCTAATGCTAAACCAGCTAAACCAAGAGCTAATGATTTTGTAAACCATTTGTTTGCCATAATATTTTCCTCCTTAAATTTCGTTATAGATTACGCAAACGATTTCTTAACTGAACTCAGTATACCGCTTTCATGAAACGTTTGCAAGTATTTTTATCAAAAAAATTTTTCACTTCTTAAAAATGCGGATTTAAAGCGATTTTCTTAGGTTATTAATATTTAAATAGTGCTAAAAACACGATAAAAACGCCGTTATATACAAATAGAATAAAAAAGTTGAAAAATATTACTTGAGTTATTAAACAAAATATTCTAATATTAAGGCAAACGGTTGCGCAATGTTTGCGTATTCAATGACTAGTAGAAATATCTATTATATAGAAAAGAGGGATTTATGAATGAGCAATAGAGAATCAGGTGTGTTAATGCATATCTCATCATTACCAGGTAACTATGGTATTGGTTCTTTTGGAAAATCAGCATATGATTTTGTAGATTTTCTTGTTCGCACAAAACAAACCTATTGGCAAATTCTTCCATTAGGAACAACAAGTTATGGAGATTCTCCATACCAATCATTTTCTGCTTTTGCAGGAAATACGAACTTTATCGATTTCGACATTTTAATAGAAGAAGGTTTAATTGATAAAGAAGACGTCCTTACAAATTGGGGCGAAGATGAAACGACGGTTGACTACGCATTATTATATGAAAAACGTCGTCCAGTTTTAGAAAACGCAGTAGCTGCTTTCCTTGCAAAAGGAAAAACTCCTGCATACGAGAAGTTCGTTGCGGAGAAAGCGGAGTGGTTAGAACCATTTGCAGAATATATGGCCATTAAAGAATCCTTTGAGATGAAACCATGGACAGCGTGGAGCGACGAAGCTATCAAACGTCGTCAACCAGATGCGTTAGCCGAGTACCGTGAACGCCTTGCGGATAAGTTAGAATATCACCGTGTAACTCAATTCTTATTTGATGAACAATGGCATGCTCTTAAAAAATATGCCAATGACCACTTCATTCAAATTATTGGTGATATGCCAATTTATGTGGCAGCAGACAGCGTAGAAATGTGGGCAACACCACATTACTTCAAAACAGATGAAGAAGGTAATCCACTTTGTGTAGCTGGATGTCCTGCGGATGATTTTTCTCCGCTAGGTCAATTATGGGGGAACCCAATTTATAATTGGGAAGCAATGAAAGAAGATGGATACACTTGGTGGAGCAAACGACTACAAGCAAGTTTTGAATTGTTTGATGTCGTTCGTATCGACCACTTCAGAGGTTTCTCAGCTTACTGGGAAATCCCAGCAGAAGCAGAAAACGCAACAATCGGGAAATGGGTTAAAGGTCCTGGGTATGATTTATTTAAAGCGGTGAAAGAGCAACTCGGAGAATTGCCAATTATCGCAGAAGACTTAGGTTTCATGGATGAAGATGTCATCAACCTTCGTGAAGCTACTGGATTCCCAGGGATGAAAATCTTGGAATTCGGGTTTATGGGTGAAGATCCTAAGAGTGGAGATTTACCTCATCATTATCCTGTCAATGCGGTTGCCTATACAGGAACGCACGATAATGATACAGTATTAGGGTGGTATAAGTCGGCTACAGAAGAAACTCGAGAATTTTGTAATCGTTACTTAAACCGCCGCGACGAAGAGCCAATTAGCTTTGCGTTACTTCGCGGACTATATGGTTCTGTCAGCCGTATGACAGTTGCAACAATGCAAGATTTACTACAATTAGACGAAACAGCTCGTATGAACATTCCAAGTACACTAGGTGGGAACTGGGTATGGAGAATGACCAAAGAGCAGTTAACGGAATCAGTAGAAGAGTTCTTACTTGGAATTACTGAATTGTATGATCGTGCAAATCCGCATCATAATGTGGATGTTAAAGAGGAGTTAGTCGAGGAAGAAAAATAACCTCGCGCACACTAAAAAGGAGAGAACAATGCAAGATTTTAAACAATATGTAGAAGGAAACTTAGGCAAGTCATTAAAAGACTGCTCAAAAGAAGAAGTTTACTTAGCCTTATTACAATTTACAAAAGAAAAAAGCGCAGCCTTACCACAAAATAATGGTAAGAAAAAAGTGTATTACATTTCTGCTGAATTCTTAATCGGTAAATTATTATCAAACAACTTAATTAACTTAGGCCTTTACGATGAAGTAAAAGAAGTGCTTGCTGAAGCAGGGCATACATTAGCTGAAATCGAAGAAATCGAATTAGAACCATCTTTAGGAAATGGTGGTCTAGGACGTCTAGCAGCATGTTTCCTTGATTCTATCGCAACTCTTGGTTTAACAGGAGACGGCGTCGGTTTAAACTACCATTATGGTTTATTCGAACAAAAATTCAAAGATAACCAACAAGATGCAGTGCCAAACGTTTGGTTAACACCTGAAAGCTGGTTAGTTCCAACTGAAACTTCTTATAAAGTACCTTTTGCAGACTTTACATTAACATCAAAAATGTTTGATATCGATGTATTAGGATATGAACAACCTACTAAAAACAAATTACACTTATTCGATGTCGATTCAATTGATGAGTCTTTAGTTTCAAGTGATTCAATCTCATTTGATAAAACACAAATCGCTAAAAACTTAACATTATTCTTATATCCAGATGATAGCGATGAGCAAGGTGAATTATTACGTATTTACCAACAATACTTCATGGTAAGTAACGGTGCTCAATTATTAATCGACGAAGCACTTGCTAAAGGAAGTAACTTACACGACTTAGCAGAGTACGCAACTGTTCAAATTAACGATACGCACCCATCAATGGTGATTCCTGAATTGATTCGTTTACTTGGCGAACGTGGAATTGAATTCGATGAAGCAGTGGAAATCGTATCTGCAATGACAGCTTACACAAACCACACAATCTTATCAGAAGCGTTAGAAAAATGGCCTTTAGCATACTTAGAAAAAATAGTTCCACATTTAGTGCCAATTATTAAAGAATTAGACGCTCGCGTAAAAGCAAAATACGCGGATCCATCAGTAGCGATCATCGACGAACATGGCCGTGTTCACATGGCGCATATGGATATTCACTACGGATATAGCGTAAACGGTGTTGCGGCACTTCATACGGATATCTTAAAAGAAAGTGAATTGAAGAATTTCTATGAAATTTATCCAGAGAAGTTCAACAACAAAACAAACGGGATTACATTCCGTCGTTGGTTAATGCATGCCAACCCAGAACTTGCTAAATTATTAGATGAAACAATTGGAACAGAGTGGCGCAAAGATGCTTCTAAATTAGAAGCGTTGAAAGCTTTCCGTCATGATGCGATTGTTCGCGAAAAATTAGACAAGATTAAACGTGACAACAAGAAACGTTTAAGTGTTTACCTACAAGAAAAACAAGGTATCACAGTGAATGAAAATTCTATTTTTGATATCCAAATCAAACGTATGCATGAATACAAACGTCAACAAATGAACGCTTTATATGTGATTCATAAATATTTAGATATCAAGAGCGGAAACATTCCAGCTAGACCAATTACAATTATCTTCGGTGGTAAAGCAGCTCCTGCGTATGTCATTGCACAAGACGTGATTCATTTAATTCTTTCATTATCTGAATTAATCGCAAATGACCCAGAAGTAAGCCCACACTTACAAGTCGTAATGGTTGAAAACTACAACGTAACAGCTGCAACACACTTAATTCCAGCATGTAATATTTCTGAACAAATTTCTCTTGCTTCAAAAGAAGCCAGCGGAACAGGAAATATGAAATTCATGCTAAACGGGGCATTAACTCTTGGTACTGAAGATGGTGCGAACGTGGAAATCCACGAACTTGTGGGTGACGACAACATCTATATCTTCGGTGAAAAGAGTGATGAAGTCATTGCGCACTATGAAAAAGGCGATTACAACGCTAGTGAATTTGCGAAGAGAGATGCAATCCGTCCATTAGTGGAATTCGTGAAGAGTGACGCTTTACTAGAAGTTGGAAACCAAGAACGTCTAGAACGTCTATACCAAGAATTAACAACAAAAGACTGGTTCATGACATTATTAGACTTAGAAGATTACATTGAAACAAAAGAACGTATGTATCGCGATTTCGAGAACAGAGACGAATGGAATGCTAAAGTGGTGACAAACATCGCAATGGCTGGCTTCTTCTCAAGTGACCGTACAATCGAAGACTACAACCGTGACATTTGGAAATTAAACTAAATCGATTGAATGAAGGGACACGGTGAATTCCATGCAAATTAAAAACGAAGCAATGCTGATCACTTACTCAGACAGCATGGGAAGCAATATGAAGGACTTAAAAGGCGTTTTGGATAAATATTTCCAAGGCGCCATTGGTGGGGTCCATTTATTACCATTTTTCCCATCAACAGGGGATAGAGGATTTGCTCCAAGTGACTACACACGCGTAGACCCATCACTTGGAACATGGGAAGATGTGGATGCTCTAGGGGAACAATATTATTTAATGTTTGACTTCATGATTAACCATATTTCTCGTGAGTCTAAGTTCTTCCAAGATTTTAAAGAAAATCACGAGAACTCACCTTACAAAGATATGTTTATTCGTATTCATGAGTTTTTCCCAGAAGGACGTCCAAACCAAGCGGATATTGACTTAATTTATAAACGTAAAGATAAAGCACCATTCCAAACGGTTCACTTTGCCGATGGAACAACAGAAGAAGTATGGAACACATTCGGGGAAGAGCAAATCGACCTTGATGTTCGTAAAGAAATCGTGAAAGAGTTTATTCGTGAAACGATTAAAGACATGGCAAGCCATGGTTGCTCATTAATTCGTTTAGACGCATTTGCTTATGCGATTAAAAAACTCGATACAAACGACTTCTTCGTAGAACCAGATATTTGGGATTTATTAAATGAAGTACGTGATGAAGCAGCGAAATACCAAGTAGAATTGCTTCCTGAAATTCATGAGCATTATTCAATTCAAATGAAGATTGCTGATCATGATTACTTCGTTTATGACTTTGCATTGCCAATGGTAGTCTTATATTCACTATACTCAGGGAAATCAAATCGTTTAGCAAACTGGCTTTCAATGAGTCCAATGAAGCAATTTACAACACTTGATACGCATGACGGAATCGGTGTCGTGGATGCTAGAGACTTATTAACTGATGAAGAGTTAGATTACACTTCAAACAAATTATATGAAGTAGGTGCCAACGTAAAACGTATCTACTCAAGTGAAAAATACAACAACTTAGATATCTATCAAATCAACAGTACTTACTACAGTGCCTTAGGAAATGATGATGCAAGTTACTTATTATCACGTGTATTACAATGCTTTGCACCTGGTATTCCGCAAGTGTATTATGTTGGATTACTTGCTGGGGAAAATGACATCGAGTTATTAGAATCTTCAAAAGAAGGTCGTAACATCAACCGTCACTACTACACATTAGAAGAAATCGACCGTGAAGTAGAGCGTCCAGTCGTGAAAAAACTAATCAACTTATTACGCTTCAGAAACACATCAAAAGCGTTTGATTTAGAAGGTTCTTTTGAAGTAGAAACGCCAACTGAGAACACAATCGTAATTACACGTAAGGACGCTTCAGGTACTACAGAAGCACGGTTAGAAGCAAACCTTGAAACAAAAGAGTTCACTATTTTCGAACAAGGAAATGTTGTGACTTTATAAAATGAAACATAGATTGACGTGTGGAGTTCTTCCACACGTCTTATTTTTTCGCAAAAGAATAGTACTTAATGGGCAGATATGATAAAATGACTCTGTATGACAAACTTTGTATCTTCTAGAGTCATCTTACTTTAGAAATAAAAGCGGTTGAACCCGTCGAACGTTTTTATTTCTAAAAGTAGGTCTGGAAGATACGCAAATAAGAGAAAAGGAGATTAGTTATGTCAGAAAAGAAAGTTTTTAGCTACAACTGGGGCGGACGTCAATTAACAGTTGAAATCGGCCAATTAGCAAAACAAGCCAATGGTGCTGTATTAGTACGTTACGGTGATACTGTTGTGTTAACAGCGGCTGTTGGTACAAAACAAGCAAAAGATACAGATTTCTTCCCGTTAACAGTGAACTACGAAGAAAAAATGTATGCAGCAGGTAAAATCCCTGGAGGCTTCATCAAACGTGAAGGCCGTCCAAGTGAACATGCTACTCTTACAGCGCGTTTAATCGACCGTCCAATCCGTCCAATGTTTGCGGAAGGGTTCCGTAACGAAGTACAAATCACAAATACTGTAATGTCAGTAGATCCTAACTGCCCACCAGAAATGGCAGCAATGTTTGGTTCTTCATTAGCATTATGTATTTCAGATATTCCATTTGATGGACCAATCGCTGGGGTAGACGTAGGTCGTGTAAACGGTGAATACGTAATTAACCCAACTACAGAACAAAAAGAAAACTCAGATATCGAATTATCTGTAGCTGGTACTGCAACTGCCATCAACATGGTAGAAAGTTCAGCTAAAGAAGTGAACGAAGAAGATATGCTTGGTGCATTATTATTCGGTCACGAAGAAATTAAAAAATTAGTGGCTTTCCAAGAAGAAATCGTTCGCGAAGTTGGTAAAGAAAAAATGGAAGTAACTTTACTTTCATTCGACCCAGCTATCGAAGCACAAGTAAAAGATTTATTCAGCGATGCAATGGTTCACGCTATTCAAACAGAAGAAAAATTAGCGCGTGAAGCAAACATCGAAAAAGTAAAAGAAACAGCTATCGAGCACTTCGAAGCGGTATTAGAAGAAAATGACGAAAAAGCAGGACTTCTAAAACAAGTTTCTCAATTAGTTGATAACTTAGAAAAAGACGAAGTACGTCGTTTAATTACTGAAGAAAAAGTACGTCCTGATGGTCGTAAGATTGACGAAATCCGTCCATTATCTTCAGAAATCGACTTATTACCTCGTGTTCATGGTTCAGGTTTATTCACTCGTGGACAAACTCAAGCATTAACTTCAGCAACACTTGCACCTCTAGGAGAATACCAAGTGATTGATGGTTTAGGAATCGAAGAAGGTAAACGATTCATTCACCACTACAACTTCCCACAATTCTCTGTAGGTTCAGTTGGTCGTGCTGGTAGCCCAGGTCGTCGTGAAATTGGTCACGGTGCGCTAGGGGAACGTGCATTGAAACAAGTGATTCCAAGTCCAGAAGACTTCCCTTACACAATCCGTCTTGTATCAGAAGTATTAGAATCAAACGGTTCTTCTTCTCAAGCAAGTATTTGTGCGGGAACATTAGCATTGATGGCTGCCGGTGTGCCAATTAAAGCACCTGTAGCAGGTATCGCAATGGGTCTTATTTCTGACGGTACAAACTACACAGTCTTAACAGATATCCAAGGGTTAGAAG
>CAUQUY010000035.1:0-13421 GCA_963521405.1 uncultured Streptococcus sp. | reverse complement strand
GTACAATCGCGCACCCACGAATCCAAGAGGCACAGCCCAAAATACTAAATCGATGATAAATTCTTTACGGTATCCTTTACGAGTGGCTTCTTTATCCGCCAATGTTGTTGCTAAATAAATTGCAAAAGCAATAATAATCCCATACCAACGCACTTGTAATCCACCGATTTCAAACGCAATCGGATTAATGGCCGAAACCATTTCTAAAACATTCATGTAACTAACCTCTAAACTTCTTTATTTTCTGCAATTAATTGTGTTAAACGATTCGTGAAGCTTTCTGTTGCATCGAATCCCATTTTCTTCGCACGGAAATTCATACATGCCACTTCTAAGATAATCGAAACGTTACGACCAGTCTTCACTGGGATGCGGATTTTCGGAACCTCAACACCCAACAATTCAACATTTTCCATATATCCACCTAAACGGTCATATCTCTTATCAGGTGTCCAGTTTTCAAGATGAACCACTAAATCGACTTGTTTTTGATCCAGAATTGCCCCTGCACCAAAGAGCGTCATCACATCCACAATACCAACACCGCGGATTTCGATTAAGTTGTTCAAGATTTCTGGTGCTTCCCCGATTAATGTTAATTCATCGTATTGATACAACTCTACTCGGTCATCCGCAACAAGACGGTGTCCTTTTTGCACAAGCTCTAACGCAGTTTCAGATTTACCGACGCCACTTTCACCTGTAATCAACAGACCAATTCCGAATACATCGAGTAATACACCGTGTACCGAAGAACGCTCCGCCAATCTTCCTTCTAAGAAGTTTGTGACACTACTTGATACTTGTGTTGTCTTCGAAGTTGCTTGTAAAATTGGAATTTGCGCTTTTGCAGCAGCTTCCACTAATTCTTTTGGCGGTTCTAGTTTTCTTGAAATAATAAAACATGGTGTCTCTGGTTTACAAAGATGTTCCATCACTTCTAATCGAATCCCTTCATCCATGGATGCCACAAAAGAAGTTTCTGTACGACCTAATAACTGGATACGTTCTGCTGGATAGAAATTTAAAAATCCTGCTAATTCTAATCCCGGTCTTGAAATTTCACTTGTAACGATTGGACGGTCAAGATACTCCTCTCCATAAATTGGTTTTAAATGAATATTCTTGATTAATTCTCTAACCGTAACACTTTTCATATTATCCCTCATTTCTTTATACCCTTCTACTATACCATATTTGAGCGCTTTCTTGTATGCTTTTAGAATTTATTAAACTTCTGTTCATTCTGCCAAATAATCTAAAAAATATTTTTTTAAAAAAATTGAGCAACCTACTTGAATATTTTATAGGATTTTATATAATAGTCTAAGTTTCTGAATAGGAGGAAAAAACATGGTATTTTATTCATATGAATTTTTAAAAAGTAAAGTTCAACAAATTGATTATATTCAATTAGGACTGACACTTTTTGTCATTGTTATTTTAGCAATTGCCTTATATCGTTATTTTAAAAATAAACAAGACACAAAATTTCGCGAATTAGCATTAATCGCCGTCATCGGTATCTTAATTCTTGCTGGTTCTAAGATTGCTGACTTACAGTTTTCTAAAAATTCAGAAAATCAATATTCTGGAGCCCTTCGCTTCGTTGAAACGATCGCTCAAGATTTACATGTTAATAAAGAAGATGTCTATATTAATACTGAAGCCGCAAAGGATGGAGCCATCGTCAAAGTTGGCGATCAATTCTATCGAGTATTAACAGGAGATAGCCCGGAACATTACCTACTCGAAAAAATGGAATTGCAAAATCCAAAAGTTACGATTAAGGAGGCTGAATAAGTTGAACCTTTCATATATCGATGTCGCAATCAAACTTGCACTTGGACTATTATCATTAATTGTTGTAATCAACTACACTGGGAAAGGAAACCTCGCCCCTACATCTGCAAGTGACCAAATACAAAACTATGTACTCGGGGGAATTCTCGGGGGTGTGATTTATAATCCATCCATTACCATCTTACAATACTGCATCATCTTATTAATTTGGTTTGCGTTAGTACTAACCCTTCGCTGGGTAAAAACAAATAATCGTACAGTGAAGAAGATGCTTGACGGTGAACCTTTACAATTAATTAAACATGGGAAAATTGATGTTGAAAATGTGCGTTTAGCTGGTCTAACGGCTCAAGAAGTTGCTTTTAAATTACGTTCACAAGGAGTCTTCTCTATTCGCGATGTAAAAAGTGCCATCTTAGAACAAAACGGACAACTCATCTTGACAAAATTTGGTGAAGAAAATCCAAAATATCCAATCATTACAGATGGTGTCATTCAACAAAACATTTTAGAAGTCATCGACAAAACAGAAGATTGGGTTACTGAACAACTAGCTGCCCAAGATATTCAAGATGTTTCAGATGTATTCCTTGCAGAATACAATAACGGCCAATTAATGGTTGTGAAATACTAATTGAATCCAAACAAAAAAAAGCGACCAATTGGTCGCTTTTTTGTTTGGTCTATTAGTCAACTAGATTTTCAACAAAGCGTTGGAAAATCGTTAACAGAACGCTCACCACTAAGGTAATGAATGGACTCGCAAAAGTAAATCCAGGTCCTACAAACAATGATGTTAAGCTTAACATCATCGCATTTAACACAAAGCTAAAGCATCCAAACGTTACAATTGTGACTGGTAATGTTAAAAGGAATAAAATCGGTTTAACAAATAGGTTTAGTACCGCGAGAACGATACTTGCAACAAGCGCTGCTACCCAGTTCGTAACGTAAAATTGTGGTACAAACCACGCAATCACCAAGAACCCTAATGTGTTAATGGCAATCTTTTTAGTAATTGACACTAAAAATCACTCCAATCGTCGTCATCATCTTCCTCTACGCGGCGCGCCGTTTTACGCGGGCGAGAGCTTCCAGAAGTGTAATAGTAAGTATTTCTGCGTCTATTGTCACGATAATACCCAGTGCTTTCTTCTGGAATAATGATAGCAAGTAAGATGTAAAGGATGATAGGGAAACCTGAGAAACTACAAATAATAAACAGCACACGTACAATTGTTGGATCTACATCGAAGTATTCTGCAATACCGCCCATAACCCCACAAACAACTCTGTTCTTTCTTGAGCGTCTTAATTTTTTCATTTTGTTTATCCTTCTTTCTTGCTACTTGAATCTGATTGTAGCTGATTTACTTGTATATTTCCAGTTGTAGTTTCTGCGACTACTCTTGTCATTGAGTTTCGAGTTTTACGAATCAATGCACTTCTTTCTGCTAAATCCTTCGTTTGTCGAATCACTTCAAAGACTGTTTCATCAAAGTGAATCGAACCAAGTGACGTTTCAATTTCGGCTTCCAGTCCGACTTCTTCAGCAACTTCAATTTTAATATTTCCGTTTACTGTTTCAACGTCTACTTTTTTCGTTTCAGGATGTGCTACTGCTATTTTAATGTTTCCTGTCACCGCTTCTAGCTTCGTTCCTAAGAATTGACCATCGAGATGAATATTTCCGTTTACTGTTTCAGACACGATATCTTTGAATTCGAGGTGTTCATATTTAAGATTTCCGTTCACTGTTTCGGCTTCAAGGAGAACACCTTTGACATCTTTCAAACGAATATCTCCATTATCCACTTCGAAGTAGTAATCTTTTCCTTCTAATTCCTTCAAATGAATGGTTGTATTCAACCCTTTGATGGCTACATAATCATACACTTTTTGCGGAAGTGAAATCGTCCAGTCGCAATAGACGCGCTTGCTGACACTCTTGATGACAATCTTATCGTCGTCCACGCCAACCTTCACACGGTCACGAACAAATCCTTCCGCATCGAAGAACTCTTCGTCTTGCGCAGCCACGCGGCAATTTCCTTCAATCGTCATTGTGTTACCAGGAACAGTCTTCACACGAACAATTCCGTTGGCCACTTTGAAATCGAGAATACTCGCATCATCAATCACTTGATGGAAATGATACGGTACTTTTTTGCCGTTTTTGGCTTCTAAGTAAGGCATGTTCACTTCTGTATTTTGAATAACTGATCCCACCGCTGTCACAATTGAGTCTGCGAATTTTGCAGCCCATGAAGAGATATTTCCCGCTGTTCTACGAGTTTTATCTTCCCAGTCAGTGTCTTGCACTTTCTTCTTCGCTTTCTTAAAGCTTTCTTCCCATTCTTGTTTCTTTTCAGCTTTTACTTTTGCATCGGCTTGTTTCTTTTCTTGTAACAAACTCTTATATTGGTTATTTAATTGCTCCGCTTCTTCTTGCAGACGAACAAGTTCCATTTCTTCATCCACAGTTAACGAATCCAATTGCTCAGCCGTTCTGATTTCATCGATGCGGCGATCAATTTCCTTCGCGCGCTTCAACACCACTTGGATAGCATCATCTGTTTGGTCGCTTTTTGCAGAGAATTTAGTAAATGCACTTGCCACCCCTTCCATGACTGAGTCTAATTGGCTAGAAGTGGGTTGTTCTTTCGCACTTGCCTTCTCACCCATTTTTTCGAGTAAGACTACTGCTTCCTCTGCTGAAATAATTCCTTTGTCTACTAATTCTAAAATTCTATCTTTTTGATTCATTTTCGTTTCCCCCTTAAATCGGTTCGTTCTTGATTACATTCTTAGTGTACAAAACTTCACTGATGAAATCATAGGACCTAAGGTGGATTTTTCATCCAACCTTCTCTAAACCCAAAGTTGTATATCGAGTGTTTTATCTTTCCTCCCCCTACAAATTGATAATGACGTTCTAAGATTCCGTAGAATTCAACGGATTTTATACTTGCAGTAATGGGGAATTGTATTAAATGCGAAATAGAGAATGTAGGAATTTATTCCGTACATTCTCTTTGAGGCTTTAAAGGTGAGAGACCTTGGCTCGAACCGGTACCCCATTACAGCAATGTATAAATAAATCCTTAGGAATTCGAAGGAAACTTTCAACTAAAGTGTCCCTCTCCTTGCGCCATTACCAATTTGTTGTTACACTTTGGATACAGTAATTGTAGGAGTTGGAAAGTAATGACAAAAAAGGAAGTCCCCTTGAAATCGCATGAGCGACTCGATCGACTCGAAAAAGAAAATATCGATATCATTCAAAGTCGTGAGGTCTTCTCATTTTCGCTGGATGCCGTCCTTTTAGCCGACTTTGCCAATATCGCCGAGCGTAGAAAAGCTACAATCGTGGACCTTTGCTCTGGTAACGGTGCGGTGGCATTTCTACTCAGCCATAAAACGCAAAATCACATTATCGCAGTTGAAATCCAAGAACAGCTTTGGGACATGGCGATGCGTACGACCCAACTCAACAACTTAGAAGACCGCATCACGTTTATCAATCAGGATATTCGTCAGTTGAAAGGCATTATCCCGAAAGACTCGGTCGACTTTATTACGTGCAATCCGCCTTACTTCAAGGTGAAGGAAACCAATCAAACCAATTTGAAGGAAGCTTACACGATTGCCCGTCATGAAGTGCATTTGCCACTCGAAGACCTACTCGAGACGATTTCAGGGTTATTGAAGATGAAAGGAAAAGCCTATCTCGTGCATAGACCCGACCGTCTAACGGACATTTTAACCGAGGCAAGGCATCACCGTCTCGAAGCGAAACGCGTGCAATTTGTCTATCCAAAAGAAGGCAAAGAAAGCAACATCGTCCTCATCGAATTAATGAAGGACGGACTTCCTGGTGGACTCAAGGTATTGCCACCAATCACGGTTTTCGATGAGAATCAAGAATATACGCAGAAGATTAGAAGTATCCTCTGGGGGGACAACGCATGAGCCAGTTCTTTATGTACGTCCTTCTCTGCAAGGATCAAACCTTTTATACGGGCTATACGGTCGATTTGGAAAAACGAATCGCCACGCATAATGCTGGGAAAGGTGCTAAATATACAAGGGTGAGAACTCCTGTCACGCTGCTCTACGCTAAGGAATTTGCCACAAAGCAAGAAGCGATGAAGGCGGAAGCAGCATTCAAGAAATTCTCTCGCCCTAAAAAGGAAACATTTCTACAGACGATTGGCGCAACCGTCGACCGTCCTGTCATTATTTATTTAGAAGGAGAACAGCCTCATGAGACAACAGAGTTATCGGACTGAAGGTACAGGAAAACTATTCCTTGTCCCTACTCCGATTGGCAACTTAGAAGATATGACTTTCCGAGCGGTAAATACGCTTCGTGACGTAGATTTAATTCTTGCCGAAGATACACGTCATACGCAAAAGTTACTCAATCATTTTGAAATCGAGACTCCGCAAAAGAGTTTCCATGAACATAATACACAGGAGCGAATCCCACAAGTCATCGAGTGGTTGCAAGAAGGAAAAACCATCGCACAAGTAAGTGACGCCGGTACACCTTCCATTAGCGACCCAGGTTTTGAACTCGTACAAGCCTGCGTCGAAGTTGGTCTCCCAGTGATTCCTCTTCCAGGGGCGAATGCGGGAATTACGGCTCTTATCGCAAGCGGCCTCGTTCCTCAACCATTCTATTTCTATGGGTTCTTACCACGTAAAAAGAAAGAAAAAATTGCTGCACTTGAGCAATTACGCACGCATAGCGAGACTGTGATTTTATATGAATCTCCTTTCCGATTGAAAGATACGTTTTCGGCGATTCAAACCGTCTACGGCGAACAACAATCTGTCGTTTTATGCCGTGAGTTGACGAAGACATACGAAGAGTTTATTCGCGGAACAGCCGCAGAACTCGTAGCTCTTGTAAGTGAAGAAGAATTAAAAGGCGAATGTTGCATCTTGATTGGACATAAAAATCCAGACGAAGTGACCACTGCTCTTTCTGGCGCATTAGAAGAAAATACACCAGACGCTTCACTTTCGATTGCAGAACAAGTCGACTGGTTTATGGAACAGCAAAACCTTACGCAAAAAGATGCGATTAAAGCTGTCGCAAAACATCTAGGCCTTAAAAAGCAAGAAGTCTACAAGGAAATCCATGCATAATAATTTATCTGTTGATTATTTCAAATCCTTACGGATTTCTTCATAATAGCGGTAATGGGATAACGGTTCGAGCCGAAGTCTCTCACCTCCAAAGCCTCAAAAACGGGAGTAAGGAATACATTCCTAACTCCCGTTAATTCGTTTTGGCATCATTCCCCATTACTGCTATTATAGAATCCGTAAGATTTTCCATAATCCACAGAACATCAATTTTATAAGGATTTCCTCTCCGATAAAACAAAAAAATGACTCCCAAACTATGCTGCTTGGGAGTTTGTTTATACACCGATAAATTTAAATACATTGAAGGCGGTCATCAATACTAAAATCCCCATCAATCCTAGATAGAGTTTTTCAACGGCTTCATGCGTGAGTTTCGACTGGATTTTCGTTCCAATCCATCCACCGAGCACCGCAAAAATCGCAATCGCTAAAATCATGAGACTGACATTGTTGTATTTTTCAAAGTCACGAATGACGGTCCCCATCTTAATAATTTGGGCAAAGAAAATCATCAATATTGAATACGCAGCTGCGTCTTTGGCTTTCATCGAGAAGAAATAAACCAAAAGTGCAATATTCAGTGGTCCTCCGCCAATCCCTAGATAGACTGAAATGATACCGACTGTTAGCCCAATCGTCACAATCGCCACAAGATTCGTTACTTCTAGCGTGCGAATCCTTTCCTTATTGATTGTGAATAAAATAATCCCACCAATTAATAGAAATAAAATAACGGATTGTGTCGCACTGACTGCCTGACTGCCCCAACTATCTACGGCCTGAAGGAAAATCACGTCTCCAATTTTCCCACCAATAATCGACCCGAATGCCAATCCTAGTGCGATTTGTTTTTGGACATGAAATCCTTGCTTACTTCTTTTATAAATCGAAACAAGACACATCGTAAACACGGCCACAGTCGAGTACACACTAATCATGCTCGTGGCATCTATGCCAACGAAATCGAAGGCAGGTTTGATAATAATGCCACCACCTAAACCAGTAATCGCACCAATCATCGTTGCACATAACACGATAATACTATAAATAATAATATGCATTAGCGACCTCCAACATTACGGACACATCTAAACCCTAAATGGCTCGAGGTTGAGTCCCACAATGCGCCATTACGGGCGGCGACGCGATACCTATTGCAGTATGAGCAATGGCATAAGAAGGAGCCTCCACGAATGGCATATTCATATTCAAAATTAATCGGGCGAGAGGCGTCTTCTTCAATTTCTTCAAATGCAATTCCGCGATGATTACAGCACCATTCCCAGACATTTCCAATCATTTGATAGAGTCCGAATCCGTTTGGTTCAAAGCTCTTCACGGGTGCCGTTCCTAAAAAACCGTCCGCTTTCGTATTCGTATTTGGGAAATCCCCTTGCCAAGTATTGGCATGAAACTCTCCGTCTTCTTCGAGGTCATCTCCCCATGGAAATTGCGTGGTTGTCCCACCACGTGCTGCGTATTCCCATTGCGTTTCTGTCGGCAATTTCACCTTTGCCCAATCACAATAAGCTAGTGCATCCTGCAAAGATACGTGCACCACTGGATGGTCCATCACATCATCAATCGAAGACTCGGGCCCTGTTGGATGATTCCAACAAGCACCTGGCACTAGAAGCCACCAAGGTGAGCCTGATACATGTCCATACTCTGCTCTTTTTTCTGGCTCAACGAATAGGTGAAACACATAAGAATCTCCTATCGTTTCTGCCGTTGTGGTATAACCTGTCGCATCTATAAAAGCTTTAAACTCACGATTCGTCACGGTCGTATCCGCGATTTCAAACGCAAGCACCTTTTTCATGACTGGTGGTGCTTCATGGTCTTCGATAAAGCCTTGGCCATGAGCATCTCCCATTTGAAAGATGCCAGATTTTAAAGGCACAAAATTCATACTATCGACCTCTCTTTAGAGTGGCAACGATGCGTTCTAATGGTACTTGGCAAAGTTGTCCGTCTCTCACAAAGCCCTCTTCTCTGTCTTGTAAAATGCGAGCAAGTTTTGCTTTGAACTCGTTCACGAGAGAAGTGTACTTTGTTTCCGCAATTAAATTGCATTTTTCCTCTGGATCTTCTGTCATATGGAAGAGTTGATACTCGTCTTTGACAGGGAACCAAATAAATTTCCATTCATCTGTTAAAATATATTGGCTAGAATCCACACCTAGACTATGTTCACCGTGGAATTCGTTTCGCCAACCTGCAAACTCGCCAAATAATAATTGACGAACGCTCTTACCGTCTGTTTCGACTTTTTCACCTGTCGCTAATTCTACAAGTGAAGGGAAAACGTCCTGAATCTTCACTAATTGTGTGACACTCTTCTTCGTCCCCGCGATTAAGTTACCCGGATCGAAGATAAACGCTGGAATCTTAATACTTCCTTGGTAAGGATAACCCTTGCGGAATAAATAGTGTTCTCCGAGTTGATCCCCGTGGTCACTCACGAACCAGAAAATCGTATTTTCGAGTAAATCAAATTCCTCAACGGCTGTTAAGAAGCGACTTAATTGATTATCGATATGCGTAATTAAGCCGTAGTACGCAGCCAACATTCTCTTTTGTGCGTCCGCTGGAATTTTACCGCGCTTAGCATAAAGACTTGGAATCTTCTCTTCGAGTTCTTCCCAATTCCCAATATGCAAGTCCGATACGTCCCCTAATTTATCCATGTATAAATCATAGAAATACTTCGGCGGATTGAGCGGCGCATGCGGTTTTTCAAACGACATCTTCAAGAAGAACGGAACGCTTGGGTCACGTCTCTTCAAGAAACGAATGCTTTCACTCACAATCCAGTTGGTTGGGTGGTATTTTTCAGGAAGTTCAAAAGGACGGACATCCCATGAATTACAGTTCGCCCCATCATCGATAATATCTGCATCGCTGCCGAGTTCTTGTTTGATCCAATCCAAGTAATCGCTCGAATGTTCAAACGTTTCTCCGTATGCTTTATTGTATTTGCGGTCGACATGTAAGTAGCCATCGTGTAAGAGAACATGGTCAAATCCCATGCGCTTACGGTTTGGATACACATGCATCTTCCCAATACATTCTGTTTGATACCCTAAATCTTTGAATGTTTGAGGAAGTGTATTCGTGTAGTTCCATGGCACTTCATCTTCGTATCCCACTCTTCCGGATTTCTCTTGGTCCATCCCGGTTAAAAGAGCTGCTCTAGCAGGTACACAACTTGGCACTGGTGAGTAGGCATTTTCAAAGTTATATCCCATGCTGGCCATCATATCCATCGTTGGTGTCACCACTAAGTCATCACTACGGTTAATCGACAATGCATCTGCACGCATTTGGTCCACTACGATGAGGATGACGTTTGGTTTAGATTGTTTTTGATTCATACTGTTTCCCCCAAAAAAGATAAAACGATTTCATCTTTTATTATAACAAAAGAGCCCGTCCATGGACAGGCTCTTTTTAGTACTTTATTGGCTTTTTATATGACAATCTTGCTCTTTTCACGCATTAATCTTCGCTATACAAGATTTCCGTACAAAACATACAACTTTCATCGTTTTCTCTACGTTTTCCATAGTACAAGTTGCAAATATGGAATCCTTGGTCGTAGATATTTTCTAAGTTGATGATGGATTGGCTTCTTTTTTTCTTTTTAGCCACTTTCTTCGTGTGCGTGTTTGGCTCTAACTCGTCTAAACGATCTTTCAAGTGACGATTTTCCATCGTTAAATTATGATTCTCTTCGATTACTTTTTGCAACTCTTCCGAAATCTGTTCGAGCTCATGTAGTTGCAACAACGTTTGTTTTGTTAACCGTTCGATTCGATCATACAATTGTCTGTTTGGCATTCACGCACCTCCTATCTTATTTTGGGATTTTTAATACCCATTGTTCTAATACTGCTTGAACTCCAACGTTGGCACTTACTTTGGCAATGGCGTTGGTCATTTTTTCATGTTCTTTAATCCATTCACTCACGGTGAGATGTCTTGCAAAACTCTTCATTGTTGCGAGTTTATCGCTTTGAATAACGGCTCCTTCGACTCCTCGTGCAACCAGCAAAGCATCACGGATATAGATTTGTAATAGAGTTAAAAACAGCTCACTATCAGCCTTTGTCGCTAAGAGTGGCATCACTTGGGACTGAATCGTCACAAAGGCCATCGCACGATTCGTAAATACGCGGACAAACCAATTCCAGCTTTCTTGGCGAATCTGTCCAAAGCTTTCACTCTCGAGCATCTCTACTGCTTGGTCAATATTACTCGTCAATTGAGACAATAATTGCGCCGTTGCGTTTGGAACCCCTCGTTCTTTCAACATGGAAACAATATTTTCTCCTGCATCTGATTGGAACCGAATAATCTGACAACGTGATTGAATCGTAATCAGCACCTTGCTGAGTTGTTCTGTTAGAAGAATGAAATGGATATTTCCTGTCGGTTCTTCTAGAAACTTCAATAAGCTATTCGCAGCACCTTGTGTCAACGTGTCGACTGCATGAATCACACACACAATCGCACTCGACTCCATCGCTGTTTTTGTCAACTGCGATTTCAGCGTACGAATTTGGTCCACCTTCACCGTTGTTCCTTCAGGTTCTACCACGATAAAATCTGGGAAGTTCCCATGGTCAATTCTTGTGCAGTGTTCACACTCGCCGCATGCAGGCTCGCCTTTTGTTCGCTTCGTGCAGTTCAGCATCTTTGCGATTTCCTTGGCCATCTCCGCTTTTCCAATCCCCTTTGCTCCTTCAAACAAATAGGCATGGCTCAGCTGACCGTTATCGACGGCACGAATAAATGCTTCTTGCATCTTTTCCATCTTAGAAACGGAAGAATGAGTCTACAGGTAATACGAATACTGTAGCCCCACCTACACGAACTGGAACTGGAGTTGTTAGCGCGCTATCAAGCATGCTGTCGATATGCACTGGTGGCACAGTCATTTGTTCGCGTGATTGGCAGTTTTCTTTGATGATATCTAACGCTTCTTGTACACGTTCTTCTTCAATCCCGATGATGAAAGTAGTGTTTCCTGCGCGTAAGAATCCACCTGTTGTTGATAAACGAGTTGCGCGGATATTTGCTTGTGCAAACTCATCTCCTAATAAATGTGCATCTTTATCTTGTACAATCGCAATTAATAATTTCATGATTTCATTCTCCTATTTTGTAAAATATTTTGGGTAACGTTCCACTAAAACGCGGAAGCACTCTTCCACTACTTCTTCAATGGATTTTGTCGCATCAATCGATACAATTCTTTCTGGATATTTTTCTACTAACTCTAAATACCCATTGCGAACCATCGTATGGAAGCTTAATCCTTCTTGGTCTAAGCGGTCAAACTGACGGTTTCCTCTTGCTTTTTGAATTCGTTCCAAGCCTACTTCAGCCGGCACATCTAAGTAAAGCGTCGTGCTTGGTGATAACCCGTCCGTTGCAAAACGATTTAACTGTGCAACTTCTTCTACACCAATCCCACGAGCAACTCCTTGATATACCAATGAGCTGTCGACAAAACGATCACAAAAAACAATATTCCCTTTTTCTAAGTTTGGTAAAATTCGATCTTTTAAATGCTGGCGACGACCCGCAGCATATAAAATCGCTTCTGTTCTCTCATCCATTTCTGTGTTGTTCACATCCAGAATGACTTTTCGAATATCTTCAGCGATGCGACTCCCACCAGGTTCTCTTGTTGAAACAATATCCACGAGCGCGTGTTTTTGTAACAAAGGAATCAGTTGGTTGATGACCGTTGTTTTCCCAGCGCCATCAGGACCTTCCATCGTGATAAACAATCCTTTCATATTATCCCCCATTCCTTTCAATTTCTTTTCTATTATACGATATTTTCATCTTTTAATAAACCAAATTCTTATAAGAAATTTCACCAATTTCTCCTCCTCCATTTCTTGGCAGGACACAATATTAAAAATAATATTGTGATTACGAAGAAGACTTGCTGAATTCAAATAGTAGCAGTAATGGGAAAAGGATCAAAGGTGAATTAATAGGAGTTAGGGATTTATCCCTTACTCCTATTTTGAACTTTGAAGGCGAGAGACTACAGGCTCGAACCGGTCCCTTTTATTCTTCCCCATCTTCCTCCCCTTTTCCTTTGCTGAGACACAATATTTAAAAGCACTGTGATTACGAAAAAGACTTGTCGGGTTCTTATAGTAGCAGTAATGGGAAAAGGATCAAAGGTGAATTAACAGGAGTTAGGAATTTATTCCTTACTCCTGTTTTGAACTTTGAAGGTGAGAGACTACAGGCTCGAGCCGGTCCCTTTTATCCTCCTCCATCTTCCTTCCCTTTTCATTTGCATAACACAATATTTAAAAGCACAGTGATTACGAAAAAGACTTGTCGGGTTCTTATAGTAGCAGTAATGGGAATTAGGATCAAAGGTGAATTAACAGGAGTTAGGAATTTATTCCTTACTCCTGTTTTGA
>CAUQUY010000034.1:0-13523 GCA_963521405.1 uncultured Streptococcus sp. | reverse complement strand
CCTACTTTCTATAAAACTACTAGCACTAGTGCTCTTCGTCGTTTGTTTTCTGTTTCAGAATTCTTATTAAACGGTACCGTCATTATACCAAATAACGGGAGAAGAGGATATTCTCATCCAACCATTTTCCAGCACATCAAAAACACCTGTAGTACTTTGAAACTGCTACAGGTGTTATCGTTACTTTATAGATTCACAGGACTGACTGCTAATCGTCCAAAACAGAAAGGTTCTCTTCCAAGTATCATTTCTTTTTCTTAGGTTTGGGAGCCGCCAGTTCATCATAGATAGCCTTAAACAAATCCGTTAAGTACTGCTTATCTTCTACATTTTCCATCAGTAGCATTTCTTTTGCCCCTTCATATGGACGTTCCAATGAAGCGTCAGGCATACTTTCTCTGGCAGATTTCACATTTTTGATTAGGAATCGATCATCATAAATTCCACCGACAACCTTTTCCCGGTAATACAAAATATATTCCCCCATCATTGCTCGATACCGAATATCCTCTAATTCTGATAATTGTTCTAAAATATAGGCTAAGTATTCCTTGTTAGAAGCCATCCTTTCACCCTCCCTCGTTACTTCTAGATTCTATGATTAAGACGAACAACTTATTTTTACTTCATTTCTACCCATTTATTGTTATCCATAATAAAAGGCTTCGCTAGGCCTTCTCCGGTATAGTCTTGATATTTCGTTTCTAGATACTTGTAGACATCTTCTTTCGTCTTGAATCGAATCGCTTGGTACGGCTCCTCGAAGGTCAGTTTTTCGACGAAGAGAAACCCGTCCCCCGTTGGCACTAAGACTCCCACATGGCCGATAAAGAGCGATTCCCCGTCCAAATTATCGTGAATCACAACTGAGAGCATGCGCGCATTCTCGTCAAAAGTAAATTGCGACAGAAACTGTTCCATCTTCTTCGCATGCGTCTTCACGTCTGTGGTGGCTTCCGTTTCCACACGCGAGAACAAACGATTCAAGTCTTCTTTTTCGTCCGCGCTGAAGAGATGTCCCTTATCAATCGCATCATTATCGATAAATAAGAGCTCACTATCCGCAGCAATCTTCGGAATCGCAATTTTATTCTTCAACAACGCATACGTATTGATGCGGCAGTTCGTTCCAACAAAATCGCCGTGTTTTGCAGTCCAAAGCGAACTGATTTTTTCAACGTCATACTCCGTTTTTGTAAATGACGCAAAATCCCCTTGCAAGCCTGTCTCGCCGACAATCGCATTGTAGTCATTCACAAACTCGAAGAACTTCTCAACACTTTCTTTATCTAAATACGCAGACAACAACTCCTTCACTTCCTTAACGCTTGAAGGATTGCTGATGTTGGTGTACGTCGCAACCCATTGCGGTGCTTCCTGAGCCTGTGCGGCCACGGTTGTTGTCTCTGGAGCTGCCTGTGTTGTCGTTTCTTTTTGCGTCTGTCCGCAACCTGCTAAGCCGATAAGCACGACTGCACAAAGTCCTAATTTTACTGTTTTCGAAATACTCTTCATTCTTTTCTCCCTTTCACTGTCGTTTTCTACGATTACCAAGCGATTCATCCTCAATTTTAACTTCTCCACGGCATTTGTGGATTTTCCCTCCAAGCCTCTTTCCCAAGAGGTAAGTCTTTGATTTCCCCGATTGACGGATCGAGATCGTAGGCTTGTTTCAAGGTCACTAACATCAAGTCCTCAATGGTATGCTCCTCGTTGCATAAAAACTGCCACATGCCATCGTCCTCGTCGTGACTTACATATAGAATCGGCTGTTCTCTTCTTGCAATATGCTTGCACAGTATCGTTGCCGTATTTGGATCTTCACGAAATGGAAAACTCATAACCATCCTCCTCATTCTACTTGTATCGACGAACCGTTGAATGCGGTTCCATCCCTCACTTATAATCTATCCTATTCTCTAGAAAAATACAATAAAACCTTTGTGAAATTTAGGAAAAGGATATAAAAAACGAGCACCCGAAGATGCCCGTTTCGTTTTAGAATAAATCAAAAATTAACTTGAAGTTTAAAATCGTTAGGATAACGGCTACCGCGTATCCAAGGAAGGTATTCCATTTGGCGTTGGTGAATTCGCCCATGAGTGATTTCTTCGAAGTGAAGTAAATCAATGGGAAGATTGAGAATGGTAACGCCACTGATAAGAATACTTGTGAATAAACCAAGAGTTGGTCCAATGTTTTTTCTTGCGAACCGAATAACATCGCTACGACGATTACCGGTAGTAAGGCGAATAAACGAGTCACCAGACGGATAATCCATTGTGGTAATTTCATATGTAGGAAACCTTCCATCACGATTTGTCCTGTCAATGTTCCTGTGATGGTTGAGTTTTGACCACTCGCTAATAACGCCACGGCAAAGAGTGTCGATAATGTAGAACTTGCGACCACGCCGGCAATCTTCGAATCTTGCAACGCATTGTACATTTGCGAAAAGGCAGAAATTTCAGATGCGTGTCCGAAGAATAACGCTGCCCCTAAGATTAATAGGAGTGAGTTCACGACGAACGCTAAGCTCAACTGGATGTTTGAGTCCCATGTCATGAAACGAACAGCTTTACGAACATTATCTTGATTTGTGTAATCCACTTTTCTCGTTTGTGAGAGTGATGAATGCAAGTATAAGTTATGCGGCATTACGGTTGCCCCGATAATCCCTAGTGACAATGTTAAAATGCTATCGTGTCCAGGAGTTGTTGGTTCGAATAACTGCGCCGTTGGTAGGAATCCTGTGAAAATTCCTGAAATACTTGGTTCTGCTAACGCTACTAAATACACGAAAATTAAAAGGATTGTTAAAATCAACGTTGATACAATTGCTTCGATTTTCTTAAATCCAAGCTTCATAATTCCAAGAAGCAAGAATACGTCCAGAACCGTAATAAAGATGGCCACCATAATTGGAATTCCAAACAAGAGGTTTAAGGCAATGGCTGATCCAAGTACTTCCGCTAAGTCTGTCGCCATCAGTGCTAATTCGACGATCACCCATAAAATGTGACGAAGCCATTTTGGTGCGTGATGCGCTGTGGCTTGCGCTAAGTCCATACGCGTTACAATCCCAAGTTTTCCTGCCATTTGTTGCAACTGCATTGCGATTAATGAAGAAATAAGGATTACGAAGAGCAATGTATATTTGTACGAAGCCCCTCCGACCACGCTAGTAATCCAGTTACCTGGGTCCATGTACCCTACTGCTACAAGCGCTCCTGGTCCTAAGAAGGCTTTTAGGTTTTGCCAGAAATTATTATTCTTTGGCGTCTCAATCGATTGGTTTACTTCTGAAAGTGATACTTTTTTATGAGTAGACATTCTGTTCTCCCCTTTCTATTGCAAATAATTTTCATTGTATGTAAATCTTCTGAAAACAAGTCATATCCATATAAAAGACAGTACCTATTATAGCACTCACGCACTCATTGTGCAATGTGAGATGTTACAGTAGGTACTGTTTTTTGCAATTATTTTAGGGAAACCTTAATCGGATACCGCTTCACGGCTTGAGGCAACTGCTCCAGCAGCGCATCAGTTGCTTTGCTTTTCCCCATGAAGAACATGGTCGTTGTGCCGCCCTTTTGTTCAATGATGACGAAATAACGAGCGCCACCACCTTTTCTTCCTCGCATAAAATCAATCGAAATACGGCGAATCGATGCAAGAGGAATCCGACGCTTTTTAAAACAGAATGCCACATGAATGTAAAACATTCCTTTCGCAATATGAAACGGTGCAGTAAACGGTCCTCCACTCTGTTTTGCGGCTGTCCATCGGCGAACGAAAATGACAAGCACACATGTCGCTATGAATCCACCACTCACCAAGAAAAGCATCGGAATCCCGAATCTCGCTCCACTTTCTATTGTTGCCATCGTCGTTCCTCCTTTTTCATTTTTACTATCGATACATTTTATACCGTTTTTTATTTCTTCTTTACTATCTTACCGAGCTTTTTTATTTTTTTCCACCTCTTTTAAGTAAGTTTTAAGTTCATGGTGCAAAGTATAGTTATCCAAACGGAAAGGAGAAGCTCCCCCCACCAGGCGAGCGGTGACAAACAATGAAAACTATCGTAATTATCCCTTCATATGAACCAGAGGAAAGATTAATCACTTTAACACAGCAATTAATCGCCAAAGACTTAGAAGTAGTCGTTGTCGATGATGGCAGCGGGGAGAAATATCTTCCTATCTTCAACCAACTCACAGGAGCAACTGTTTTAACGCATCCTGAAAACAAAGGAAAAGGTGAAGGCCTAAAAACAGCTTATCGCTACATTAAAGAAACATACGCAGACGAGGAAGTGGCCATCGTAACGGCGGACTCAGACGGACAACATAGTCCAGAAGACATCATGCGTATCGCCACCAGGGCATCGCTTGAGAAAGACAGCCTCGTACTCGGCGTTCGAAACTTCGACGGAACCCACGTCCCACTTCGAAGCCGTGTCGGAAACAAAATCACCTTGAAAATTTTCGAACTCACAAGCGGCACGAAAATTAGTGATACACAAACCGGTCTACGTGGATTCTCAAGCACCCATTTAGATAAAATGCTTGAAATCTCAGGATCTCGTTTTGAATACGAAATGAACGTGTTGATGGTGTGGGCAAAAGAAAAACGCCCATTCTGCGAACTAGAAATTCAGACGATTTACGAGAACAAAAACGAGGGCTCACACTTTAATCCTCTTCGCGATTCATTCAGAATCTACAAAGAGATTTTCCAATTCGCCCTATCATCAATCCTCTCTTTTTTTCTAGACTACACCCTCTACGCCTTTCAAATCTTTATCGGCGTACCACTCGTGACCGCTAACGTGGTCGCAAGGGTGATCAGCGCAGGATTCAACTTCTTCGTGAATAAGAAGTTCGTCTTTGCCAGCGACAAACCGTTTCTAAAAGAACTCGGCGGCTATATTTTACTCGCCAGCTTCTCATTAATGCTGAACACATTGATTTTAATGGGCCTCAGCTACGGTTTCGGCATCGGACCACTCGTTGGTAAAATCATCACCGAAATCGGGATGTTCTTCTTTAACTGGTTTGTACAGAAAAAAGTCATTTTCGGACAAGAGAAAGGTGTGCATTATGTCAAATAACAAAAAAGGAAAATCACTCAGAAAAATCTTAACGACCGCTTATACGGCAGTCCTCATCGGGGCTTCGGGGATGGTCGTCGCCGATACGCTCTTCATCTCAAAGAGCCTGGCAAAGTTCAGTAACGAAACGGCAGCGGCAACGAACACGGCCACAGGAACGAGCGCAAGCGGCACGGGAACGTCAGGAAACTCGAATAATTCAGGTAACTCAAGTACCTCAGGAACCTCTACAACGCCAACCGTCAGCACGTCGACTGCCTACGAGGACGATACAAAATCCATCACGATTGAGACGTACGAACGAAACAATACGCAAATCCACGTCGCAACCGTGAAAATCAAAGGGAATGCCTCGATTAAGACCGCCTTGGCCAATGAAACCTACGGCAGAAACGTAGTCGCTAAAACTTCTACTACGGCAGAAAGCGTGAACGCGGTCCTTGCGATTAACGGTGACTACTATGGTGCTAGAGATGCTGGATATGTTGTTCGTAACGGACAACTGCTACGAAGTGAGAGTCAGAATGCTAGCCAAGAGGATTTAGTCATCTACAAAGACGGAAGCTTCGGCATCATCAAAGAAGGCGACATCACCGCCCAACAGTTAGTCGTTAACGGCGCGATGCAAGTCTTGTCATTTGGACCAGCGTTGATTGAAAACGGACAAGTGGCCGTAGATAGTTCAGATGAAGTTGGGAAAGCCATGGCGAGCAATCCTCGTACCGCTATCGGAATCATCGACGACAGCACTTATGTCTTCGTGGTGTCAGACGGACGTACTAGCGAAAGTAAAGGCTTATCGTTGAAACAATTAGCTGATTTTATGAAAGAATTGAACGTTACAACCGCTTATAACTTAGACGGCGGCGGATCATCAACCATGTATTTTAACGGACAAATCATTAACAAACCGACAACAAACGGTCGAAACATCGAAGAAAGAGAGGTGAGTGACATTGTCTACTTATAAAAAGAAAACAGGACTGACATTCTACACAGTCGCAACGGTGGTAACACTCGTCGTCGGAACGGTGTATGAATTCTTCAGTCACCAAGTCTACTCCCCATTCATGTACTTGCTCTTTATGATTCCACTCGTGCTTGGAGTGGTGCCAAATCTCGTAGCAAAAATGGCCGGGAAAACTTTCTTAGAATCAGAAGACGCACAAGCAGCCTACAAGATGGGTGTCCTCACCTTCATCTTCGGCAGCTTTCTCAAAGGTGTCTTCGACATCTACGGAACCAGCTCCATCTACCCAACCCTCTACTTACCAGTCGGTGCGGTGCTACTAGTCGCAGCGCTGGGGTTAGAGATGTACTACAAGAAGGCAGTTGCTAAATAAAAAGGCCGGAGCCCTTTACAGGGCTCCGGTTTGTTGTTGTTAATAGATAATGACTATGCAAATATTAAAAATAAGCAACTTCTGCATCTCCATAATCAATAATATCCATTGTATTTAATGACATTTTCAAGCCAATTCCATGCTCCGATTCTCTAGGAGAACCAAAAACAAGTCCAAAAATAAAATCTGGTTCGTCATCTTCTGACAATAGATGTATTCCAAATAATTCTAAAGGGATTCTTTCGCCAAACTCTTGAAAGACTTTCTCTTCTGCTTTATGAAACCAAACTTCTGATTTTTCTAACAGTTGATGTATTTTTGTTTGATAACTGTTTGGAAGATTTGTTGCGAATTCAGATATTTCTAAATCATCTGATACCTCTAACCATACTTTTCTGCTTGCTTCTGGAATAGTTACATATGTCCCGAAATTTTCATCTAAGACTATTTTAAAGTCATTCATATGTTTCTCCTTTAACTACTGGTAATCATTTATACAGTTCTTTCCCCATCCTTACGACATACAACCTCTCATCTTCACCGTCCAACTGGCTAAGTAGCTCATGAGCTCGATTCGTATCTCCTTTAATAGCAGCGTTCAACGCCTTGTAGTAGATGATTTCTAGCAGTGGGTACTTGTATTCGTTCGTTAACGTTTCGAAGTAGTCGTTGCTCTCGTGCGCAATAGTTAAGTCATAGAGAGTCAAACTCATCTTTTGCGTCTTTTCGGCCAGCGTAGGGTCTGTGATCGTCAGTCCGCTAATCATCGCATCCAGCTCTTCTCGGCTCAACTCCGGCTGGCTCAGTACGACTGAACGGATCAGATAGCTTTGTAAGAAGTTTCGATATTGCACTTGAAGTCCGTCCTGACTCAAGATTTCTTTGGCCTTTCGAATCGCCGTTTCGAAGTCCCCTGTCATGTACGCCAAGGACACTTCCGACGTTGCCGCGTCTAATCGGAGGACCGCTCTTTTGGCATCTTTATTCGTCTCGATATATTGTTCCCACGATGCAAAATCCAAATCCACATGCAGTAATTTCGCCACGGTGGTTAAATACCATTTATTAATCAAATAGATAGCAAGGGCTAACCCAGCGACAATCACAAGGATGCCTCCTGTTCGCATCGGAATGTCACTGACTGCGAACGTGACACAAATAATGAGGAGCATTGTCAAAATCCCCGCGCCTCTCGTATAGAGCGTATATTTTTTTCGTACTGCTTGATAATCCATATCGTTCCTCCAAAGTCGCAACTCGTATATGATTGCGGTTACATAATTATTTATGTCTTTAATCAAAAATGACTGTCTTAGCCCATTATCTCACGTTCCCTTGGCCGCTTCAATGGCAAACTGCATATTCTTCGGGTCTTTTTCGACAAAGATTTAATATTTTCGCTCGTAATACTTGCTAATAAAAAGCATGATAACAGGAGAACACGCTAGCGAAATAGTTAACAACGTTGCAGGTAAGTACGCCTCTACTTCAATACAGATAACTGCAATAATTCCTATTAGGAGCATAAGTACAGATGCCATCGTTGCATTTACTTTGTCTCTGATTTTTTCATTACGCTCGTCATTCACGCTAATTTTATAGTCACGGTCCTTTTCTAATAGTCTAAGGTGAGTGAGTTGCACATATGAAACAGATACGCTGATGGCAAAAACAAAAGTCAACAGCACTTCGATAGCTCCATTCATATTGAGAGTAAACTTTAGAATCAAACTACATAGTCCGATTACATATCCTAAATACCAGATTTTATTAGTCTTCATTTTTCATCCTCCTCATAAACAAATACTTCTTCAATGGATACTTCAAAGAACTTTGCTATTTTAAATGCCAATATAATGGACGGATTGTATCTGCCGTTTTCTAACGACCCCACCGTCTGCCTAGACACTTCTAGCGCATTCGCAAGTTCTTCTTGTGTGATTCCTTTTGCCTTTCGAATTTCTTCCAGTCTATTTTTCACATCACATCACCTCTCAAGATGGAAAGTTTACTTTACATACAATATAATTATTTTTCAGAAAAATGTCAAGCTCACTTTCCATCGTTAAGCAAAAAGAAGCAGGCAATATTTTACTTTGCCTGCTTCTATCAAATTCAACTGTTACCCTCTCTCTTTGAATTCATCGAAGTATAGAACCTCGACTTGCCCAGACCAATCCAAGACGCAGCCAACAAAGTCAACAAGGTCTAGCCCTGGCATTTCATAAGTGTCGCCGTCATTGACGCTCCCCGTCGCATCTTCAATGTAAGTCACCTTGTAGCCTCTGTCTGACGCGATAATGGCAGAAAATAAGCAGCAATATTCCGCGTTGAGTCCCGTAATCACCACTTCATCTACCGGATGGTTCGCAAGAATCGCCTTCAACTCTTCGCTCTGGAAAATATTTGGTGAGTCTTTCTCCACGATAAAATCCGCATCCGCAGAAAGCTCTTCATCCAGCGCTCCTCGCTCATCACCATTGTAAATAATACTCTCCTCATTCTCATCAATATGACGCGTATGAATAATGAGGTCCCCGCTCGCTTTAAACATCTCTTGTAACTTCAAAATATTCTCTTTAAGCAGGTCAAAATTCCCTCTAGCCAACATTCCTTTTTGACAATCTAAAACAATTAATGCTTTCACTAATCGTACTCCTTTATATGTTTTTAATGAGTTAATTTTCAATTTGATGTTCTTTGATATACAAAATACGGACCAGTATTTAAATATATAAAATGATCTACAACTACCCTAAATCAACTTATATTCATACCACTCTTCATCTACCTTCTGAAATCCCAAAGCCAAAAACATTCTTTGACTTTGAGTATTAAAAGGATATATTTGTGCAGAGACCTTTACCATTTTTTGTTCTTTCGCCAGCTGTATCATTTCAGAAATACATCGTCTTCCAATCTGTAAATTCTGATACTCTTTGCTGATAACTATAGAAAGTTCCGAGTTATCTTGGAGTGTCACATCTCCAACTAACACTCCTTCATATTGGATATAATAGCAAGAACCATGTGAAGTTAGGTAATCATACATTTTATGAAGTTTTGTTAGATCGTAAATCTGATCAGTATTATCTACTTGTTTGCATACCTCACTATCTTGATACCAAAGAAGGGAGATGTCATCATTTCTATAATAAGGAATAAGCGTTATCTGATCGTCTACTATTCTATTCAACTTTATTTTTCCTTCTTTCTATTTAGACGCTTCTTCCGATTCTTCAATATTCTCCACAAACCCTTCAACATCTTCAATCTCTACAAACAGCGGGTCTAAGTGACATAAGAAGTGCCAATCTTCGGCGCCTTTCTTTCTGTAGAGAATTGCTTCGCCATCTTCACTTCCAAAATAGCTTCTATCGACTTCATACCCTTTACTTTCTAAGAAAGCTTTTGCCTTGCGGAAGTTTATCTCTCTGGCTTCGATATAAGCTTTCACTTCATCGTTATTCACAACATAAGCATCGATTTTTGTAGCTCCTTCGATCACTTTATCGTTTTTAACCGATAGATTCGAAATTTCTTTCCAAATAATGTCCACGTTTTCTTCAGGTTCAAACGAAAATCTAGATAAAGGGACAATGTTTCCGTTGAAGACAATCTCCATATAATCCGGTAAGTGTTTAGGATTCACATACTCCACTTCAAACCCATCTTCGTTTTCTAGAGTATACCCCGGGATTTGAGCGACAAAAGTTTTCCCTTCTTCTAAGGAATTAAAAGCGACTAAATCCTTTTGATAATCACCTTGATACAATTCCAATATAACCATCGATAACCCTCCTAAGCTTTTTCGTTCTAAATATTATTATGCTACCGTCAATAGGAATGAAATAAGCCCTCACGATGTACATCCAGTAGCCCTGCCTTCATGAGGAACCCTATCTATAATCCTTTAAAAGGTACGTAGAGGCTTTCGCTACAATGGATCAGATAGAAGAAAGAGTAGTTGCTTATTTACGATACTCCTCTATTTTATGGCTATGTTCTTTCAGAAGCTGTTTGGAATAAACTTTTTCATCTTTTGAATCTCGAACTCCCCTCCAAAGGATAGCAGCAACGGTTAACTTGTTCGCATACTGATGGCTACTTTCATCTGCACAAAAATCTTTTAAAAATTGATTCCACTGACAAGCTGAATGGTCATACTTGGCGTAATCTGACTCTCCATAATAAATTTTAAGCATGTCTTGAATTGTAAATTTTAAATCATTATCCCTTTTTACTTTTCGCCAAGCGGTTGCCATATCCGCATTGAATTTAAACGGGCTAATCCCTGTTACCGCTGAAAAATAATCTCTAAACTTCTGATTAAAAGAAAACCCACAGTTCAGGAGTGGAGTCTCTAAAGTGATTACTTCGGATTGAGTTTTACGGCTTTTCCTCAAAGATTTCTCTATTTTATTTCCCTGAAAATACTGTTCAATTATAAAAATCAATTCTTTCTTCGTACCTCTGTACTCTAAACCAAGAGACTTACAAATTTGGGAAATTTCCTCTCGATACCAATAGTATTGGTTAAATTCTTCAAATGATTTGATTTCTTTAAAACTAGGTCTATTATCCACCAAACCATCCCCTCCATCCTTCAAATCTACGACAGTAACATCAATTCGCATGCCCTCTCAAAGTGTGGTCATACGCCTATATATACGGTTATTTGATTACAACGAATTCTTCCCATCTTCTAAGTACATCTTTTAGCGGTTCATCTAAATAGGTATAAACCTTGTTTGTGATCCACTCAGGAATTCCATAAGCTGCTTCGGCGATACTTCCTGTGATTGCAGCAAGAGTATCACTGTCCCCACCAAGTGAAATCGCATTTCGAATCGCATCTTCAAAATTTGTACTCTCCAGAAAAGCAACGATAGCTTGAGGAACGGTATCCTGACACGTTTCATTGAATCGATACGTAGGACGAATTTCATCTAACGTTTTAGAAAGGTCATATCCATACTCTTTCTCGATATGTTCCTTAACACGTCTTTTAATATCCGCAGGGTTATCACTACCGAAGAAATAACGACACATATAGATTGCATCCGCCGTTGCCATTGCGCCTTTGATTCCTTCTGGATGGTTATGCGTCACCTCTGCAGAAAGTTGCGCTAGACGTTTTCCCTCGGACGGCAACTCGCCTGTTGTAGCCTCCATCACCCAAGCACACGGCGAAACGCGCATCGCAGAACCATTTCCAAAACTATTGTAAGGCTCACGGTTGTCGGTCATAAGCCACTGGTTAAATCTGGCACCGTAATCCGCGTTTGGATACATTCTGCCATACTTCTTCATGGCATCAATGAAGTCATCCTTCTGTCCGCCATTCATGATTGCTTCCGCCACAGCACAGGTCATCACCGTGTCATCTGTGAAAAAGCAGTCGTCCCTAAACAAGGGGAAATCCTTCGTTTTAATATTGTTCCATTCATAAACCGAACCAACAATATCTCCCACAATTGCTCCTAACATATATATTCCTCCTTATAAAATACCCATTATAAATTTACTTATGAATTAGCTCGCACAAGCAGCGCCACACACTCCACATGCGCAGTCATCGGGAACATATCCACGGGTTGCACGTATTGTGCCTCGTAGCCACGTTCCTTAAAGTGGACAAGGTCGCGAGCAAGCGTTGCTGGGTTACAGCTGACATATACGATGCGCTCAGGTCCTGTTGCGCACGCTGCATCGATAAAGGCAAGGTCGAGTCCTTTACGCGGTGGATCCACCACAATGACATCCGGCTGGATGCCTTCTTCCTTCCAGCGTGGCATAATTTTCTCAGCCGCCCCCGTTTCAAAGTGCACATTCGTCACACCGTTCAGTTTCGCATTTTTCTTCGCCATCACAATCGCATCATCCACGATTTCCATGGCATAGACTTTCTTTGCATCGCGGGCAAAGGCCAAGCTCATCGTCCCGATACCGCAATACGCATCCACGACCGTCTCGCCGCCCTTCAAGTCCGCAGCGTCAATGGCCTGTTGATAGAGCACTTCGGTCTGCACGGTATTCACTTGGAAGAACGAACGCGCGCTAATCTTGAACGTGAATTCGAACAACTTCTCTTCGTACACATCTTCCCCGAATAGCACCTTCGTCTCACGTCCCATAATGACATTCGTTGGCTTCGGTTGGATGTTTTGCACGATAGACACCACTTCCGGATGCGCCGCTGTAATGTCTCTGACAATCGCTTCTGCTTGTGGCAACACCTTTGTTCTCGTCACGAAAATAATCATCACTTGCTTCGTACGGAGTCCTCGTCGCACGATAATATGCTTCAAGTCACCAGTGTTGTTTACTTCATCATACGCCACCACTGGATACTTTCTTAAAATATCACGCACCGCCACAATCAAGCGGTCGATTTCAGGGTCTTGAATATGGAAGTCTTCAATTGGAATTAAGTCATGTGAGTTCTTCTTGAAGAAACCTGTCGTCAATTGACCGTCTACCGTACGAACTGGAATTTGCGCCTTGTTTCGGTAGCCTAACGCACTCTCCATTCCAAGCGCCCTACGCACTTCAAGTTCTGGCATTTTCGCGATTTTCGTCATCACATTTTTCACTTGTTGCTGCTTAAAGGCCAGCTGGCTCTCGTATGTCATATGTTGCAGCGGCATCGTTCCTACACGTGTTCCAAGGGCGTCTTTCACGTCCACGCGATTCGGGCTCACTTCCAGCCACTCCTCCACACGCGCGTAACCATAGCTTTTTCCAATCTTCATCGTCTTCACACGCACAACTTCTCCTGGAATACTATTTTCGATAAATAGCGGGAATCCATCGACCTTCCCGACCCCAAGTCCTTCATGCGTTAAATCTTCAATCGTCACTGTATAAAATTCGTTTTTCTTCATTTCTGTTCCTCCAGAGTTTATCACGTTTATTATACCGTCTTTTAGTGGAAATAAAAAGGCTACTCCAACAAGAGTCAGAGTAGCTAAATGTAGCTGCTGTTAAAAATTATCATATATGGTAATTTGTACTGACCCCAAAAAGTTAGACAATTAATTTAAGTAAAGGATTTAGTT
>CAUQUY010000033.1:0-13784 GCA_963521405.1 uncultured Streptococcus sp. | reverse complement strand
TATGAAAATCTGCCAACGCATTTACGTGTTGGAATATGGAAGATTGCTTGCAGAAGGAACTCCAGAAGAAATCAAACAAAATCCTGCAGTTATTAAAGCGTACTTAGGAGGTGAGTAGATGTTAGAAGTTAAAAATTTATCAGTTCATTACGGAATGATTCAAGCCGTACGTAATGTAAATTTTAAAGTTAACGAAGGGGAAATCGTGTCTCTTATCGGGGCAAACGGTGCTGGGAAGTCAACCATCTTGAAGACTTTATCGGGACTCATCCATCCTTCAGAAGGCGAAATCCTATACTTAGGTGAGAACATCGCTTCAACATCTGCGAAGAAAATCGTTGAGAAAGGGCTCGTGCAAGTGCCAGAAGGACGTCACGTATTCCCAGGATTAACGGTAAAAGAAAACCTTGAACTAGGGGCATTTCTACGCAAGGATAAAGAAGAAATTCAAAAAGATATGGAAGCTGTCTTCGAGCGTTTCCCAATCTTGAAAGAACGGAAAGACCAAGATGCACAAACGCTCTCTGGTGGGGAACAACAAATGTTAGCGATGGGCCGCGCGTTAATGAGCCGTCCAAAACTATTGTTCCTCGACGAACCTTCAATGGGGTTAGCGCCAATCTTCATCCGCGAGATTTTCAAAATCATTCAAGAAATCCAAAAGACAGGGACAACGGTTTTACTTATCGAGCAAAATGCGAAAATGGCATTGTCGATTTCAAATCGTGCGTATGTACTAGAAACTGGATCAGTGGTATTGAGCGGTACAGGACAAGAGTTGTTAGAAAGTGATGAAATTCAGAAAGCATATCTAGGAGGGTAATCATGGAAGTTAAAGATTATATGTCAACCAACGTTATTACAGTAACGCCTGAAACAACGGTTATGAAAGCTCTAGACTTAATGAAGGAGCATGACATTCACCGCTTGCCAGTTGTAGAAGACGGAAAGTTAGTCGGACTATTAACAGAAGAACTTGTTGCAGGGCACTCACCTTCAATGGCGACAAGCTTATCAATGCATGAGTTGAACTATTTATTAAACAAGACAACTGCGAGCGAAATTATGCAAAAGCAAGTCTTAACAGTGAAGGCTCATACATTATTAGAAGAAGCAGCGTCACTGATGCGTCAACAAAATGTCGGCGTCTTACCAGTCGTAGATGCGCGTGGACACGTTGAAGGGATTATTACCGACAAAGATATTTTCGATGCGTTTATCGAAATTTCTGGATACAACACTCCAGGTTCTCGTTTATTCATTGAAATCAATGAGGATAAACCAGGTCCGCTGGAAGAAATTTCAAATGTGTTGCGCGAAAACAACGTGAACGTTTCGACGATTTCTGTGTACCATCGCGATGGGAAGGTGCAAGTGGTGCTTCATGTGGATTCGACTGAGCCCGATGAAGTGGCGGACTTTATCGCACAAAAAGGCTATCGCGTGATTTCAGCGATGAGAAAATAGTAGACACTACGTCCCCCTAGGATAACTCCATAGTATTGATAATAGAGGCACCGGGCCAAGCCTATGTCTTGGCTCCTACCGAGCTTCAAACTGCCACTTAGAAATAAATTTCTAGTGGCAGTAATTCACATCGGTTGCATCTCTCTATTATTCATACTATGGAATCCTAGGGGGACTTCGTTTTTTAACCCATTTTGTGATGCGCGCTTATCACGTGATATCGTTTGGCGGAGTCCACACTTCATCTTTGGCAAGAAATGAGACGAGCGTTTAGAAAGTGATAGAAACAACTGCGCCGGACTGAGCCTAGGTCTCAGTCCTTGCAAAAGTCAAAGAGATCCAAAGCGATTCTTGCTATGGGGCTCTAATTCTTTTCGCATGCGAATCGTTATTTCTATGACTATAGAGTCAAGGATTTGATAAAAATCATGTAGATTAAATACAGCGATAAGTGGTATTATATAGATGAAAGCAGAGTAGTGAGAACGTCCTATTTGTACGTTGGTTATGTATAATATTTTTTCATTTTGATGGAGCCGTCTTTTGAACGGAAGGAGATCTTAAAAATGGTTTTCAAATTAAAGAAAATATTTTTATTCATAGTCATTGGATTGTTTGTAGTATCTTCAATTTTCTCAACGGTTTATGCAGCGCCGCAACTGTCGACAGAGGAATTGCATCAGGTGTTAGATGAGCCGATGGAGAAGAGTAATCAACAGGTCAAGGAGAAAGAACGCTCTTCCGAGAAGGAGGTTCCTTTCGATACAAAACATACAATCTTTGTGTTTGGTGATAAGAAGCTAAAAGATGTTAAGTCTGAAGAGGAATTAAAACAGTTAATCCAACAAGCAGATGATGGGACAATCACTACTAAAAACAGCGGATGGTTGAGTGCGCAAACTTTATTAAATGGGATGAATAAGGAGTTTTGGATTTCTGAAGTTGACGGTCGTTTACAAACGAAGTCGGGTAGTTATGCAGATAAGCCACAGGATTTTGAATATCACAAAATTTCTGAACTGTTAGGAGAGGAATATAGAAGTGATATCAAAGGAATACTAGTTTTCAATGTGGATTATGATACTCCTTTTGGTGGTGTTACTGTAGCAAAAGTATTTCCGAATGGAGATGTAAAAATCGGATTGTTATACGACGTAGAAAAGCAAACCGTTCAAGCAAGTAAGGGATGGTATTCTTTAAAGGAAATACAGGAAATGATTCAGAAATATCATGAAAATGACCAGAACGCTTTCGTCGGACAAATGTCAGGAGCAGTAGAGAATTTACTCTATCCGGCAATCGGAGTGGGAGTCTGTGTTATCGGAGGTCTTATCTTCTTTCTAAAAAAACGAAAGGCATAGCGTGATTTTAGCGATGAAAAATAAGTTAAAGGGTTAAAGCGTTGTTTTAAAATCCTTGGGCATCTGCATAGTTATTACTATGACTATAGAGTCCAAGGATTTTTTTGCAACGCTACCTTAGATTGTTTTTTCATCGAGAATTACGCTTTTTATGGAGAGCAGGCATCGGGCAAAGTCTTCGTTTTTAACTTATTTTGTGATGCGCAGTTATCACGTGATGTCGATTGGCTGAGTCCGCAGCGGGCGTTGAGTGGAGGCGGGGGACGGTGTATAATGGTGGGGAGATTCAAGGAGGTTTTGCGGATGAAATTTGATTTTACAACGGAATATGACAGACGTGGAATGGATGCGCTGGCTGTTGATGGGCTGGGGTTGATTCCAGGGAAGTCGCCAGATAGACCGAAGAAAGGCTTCGATGTGATTCCGATGTGGATCGCGGACATGAGTTTTCCAACCGCACCGACAGTGATTTCGGCGATGCAAAAACGATTGGAACATCCGATTTTCGGGTACTTTATGCCTTCTAAAGAGTACTACGAGAGCATTATTCAGTGGCATGCGCGCCACCATCAAGTAACAGGGTTAACGCGCAAACATATTGGTCATGAAAATGGCGTGCTTGGGGGAGTCGTTTCGACATTGACTTCGTATGCTGCACCTGGAGATGCAGTGTTAGTGCATAGTCCAACCTATGTCGGCTTTACGCAGTCGTTAAATGATAATGGATTGAAGGCCGTGCATAGCCCGCTTGTGAAAGATGAACAGGGCGTTTATCGTATGGACTTTGAGGATATGGAACGAAAAATCAAAGCGCATAAGATACATGTGGCGATTTTCTGTTCACCGCATAACCCGAGTGGTCGTGTATGGGAGAAAGAAGAAATCGAACGCGCGATGGAGATTTACCGTAAGTACGATGTGATTGTCGTGTCGGATGAAATTTGGTCAGATATTATTTTTAAAGGCCATAAGCATATCCCAACGCAGTTGATTTCAGAAGATGCAAAGAATCGTACAGTAGCCATGTATGCGCCAAGTAAGACGTTTAACTTGGCAGGGCTCGTGGGTAGTTATCATGTAATTTACAATGATGCGTTAAGAGACCGTGTCGAGTCAAAAGGGATGAAGCCGCATTATAACGCGATGAATGTGATGTCAATGCATGCGTTAATCGGGGCGTATCAAGAAGAAGGATACGAGTGGTTGGAAGAGTTGCGTGAAGTGATCGAGAAGAATGCGGACTATGCGTGCGACTTTATTCACCGTGAATTTGACGGCGTGGAGGTCACAAAACCTGAAGGCACGTACATGCTCTTTATCGACTGCTCAGAGTTCTTGAAAAAACACAATCTGACGCTCGAACAGCTTGAAAAACGCGGCTGGGATGTCGGCGTGGCTTGGCAAGATGGCAAGATGTTCTTTGGCGAAGGCTGTATCCGTATCAACCTCGCGTTGCCGTACGCGCGTCTTGTTGAAGCATTTGACCGTATGAAAAAATATGTATTCGTGGACACTGTGCCACCATTAGACTAGGAGGATTTCCATGACAAAGAAAGTAATTCAAACAGAACAGGCTCCAAAAGCAATCGGGCCTTACTCACAAGGAGTAGCCTACACAGGAGAAACGATTGTCGTCTCTGGACAGTTGCCAATCGTTCCTGAAACAGGGGAGTTCGCAGGAAGTGATATCGCTAGCCAAACGCATCAATCATTGAAAAATATCCGCGCGATTTTAGAAAGCGCAGGGGTAGGAATGGATGCGGTCGTATCAACAACCGTGCTACTAGCAGACATCAACGACTTCGCGAACATGAATGAAGTGTATGGAGAGTATTTTGCTTCTCCTTATCCAGCGCGTATGGCGTTCCAAGCAGCAGCCTTACCAAAGAGTGCCCTTGTGGAAATCCAAGCGATTGCTGTAAAAGGATAAATGAATTGAGCACTTGCGTCATCTGGCGCAGGTGTTTTTTGTTGGTGGTTTTCTTCTAAGGTGCAAGCGGTTGTGATAAAATAAGGGAAACAAGAAGAAAAGAGGCGTTGTGAGTGCAGGCTGTAGAACAACCAAAAAAATCAAAACTATGGGCGCTGTTAAGCGGAATACTAGGAATTAGTTGGGGACTACTATTCGTAGTGGTACCGTTCTGTTTTCTACCTCAAACTTTCTGGGGAGTAATGTTTATTTTATTCTTTTCATTTACACCTAATGTCAAAGAATTTGCGGAAGTCCTTCAAGGAGCATACACTGCATTAGCCATCATTTCGATTGTTGTTTGGATACTGCTAATCATTTCTATCTATGCAAAACGCTATTATCGAGGCGACCGTCTGGTTCCTCGCTGGATTTCGACTCTGCTTGTTGTTGCTAGCATCCTTGGAGTCGTTTCAACCCTTCCTTATAATCTAGTAGCAGTACCATTTCTTAGAAATACCATTTATCAACTGCAGATAACAGGGGTGTTAAAACTTCCAGTATTCTTTATGTTTACGGGGTCAGCCATTTTATCGGTTATTTCAGGAATCGGCTATCTCATTTCGTTAAAGAATTTTCGGAAAAAGAGACATGAGTAGTTGTGATAAAATAAGGGAAACAAGAAGAAAAGAGGCGTTGTGAGTGCAGGCTGTAGAACAACCAAAAAAATCAAAACTATGGGCGCTATTAAGCGGAATACTAGGAATTGTATGGGGTGGACTCATCTTTGTGGCGCCGTCTTATATCTTGCCGAATATTTTTTCGATTGTCATTTTTAGTATTGTTTTTCCATTTACCGCACCCTCAGAAGAAACCCTTCAGATTCTGCACCAAACGCAGATGATGTTTATTTATCTCGTTGTGTTTATTTGGGTGATGTTTATTGTCGCTAGAATTAGTCATCGCTATTATAAAAAGACGGGCGAAATTCCGTATTGGATTACAAAAATCTTTTTACTGGCAGCCAGTTTAGGAGTTATTGCGACGCTGCCGGTTCTCGTTTCCTATATTCCAGGATTAACAGGTATCAATGATGTAACACTTCAAATCGGTGGAATGGGATCCGTTCTCATTATCACGGGCGGAGTTTCTGGACTATTGGGGTTAATTTCTGGAGCTGGATATTTAATTTCGTTAAATCGATTTGACAGTTAGAGGAGATGAGTAGATGAAAGATAAAAGATGGGCCAAAATTAGTGCGTTCGTGGGGATTCTAGGTGGCCCTTTAGCGCTCTTTTTCGCATTGGTGTTATTGGCGGCCGGAATCGGCGCCAGTCGTGATGGAGCGATGGTGGCCCTTGCGTTATTAGTGACGACATTTGTAATTATTTTTTTCGTAGCGTTGAAAAGTGCGCACTATTATAAAGAGGATGAACGTGTGAATCAGGTGGGTGCCAATTTATTTGTGGCCTCAAGCGGAGTAGGGTTCGTTGTCACCTTACTGCTTGCTTTGGTAAATATTCCAATGTTTAGCGGACTCGTTGATTGGATAATGGACGCGTTATTCGACGGAAGTGAGGGCTTTGAACGTGTACTTGGTCTAATGTTTCTATCATCGATTTTATCCGTGGTCTGGGGCATTTATTATGCGATTTGTCTAAGGAAATTTAAAGAGTTGGACTAAGAAAGAGGTGTAAGATGGAAGATTTAACATGGGCGGTACGATGTGCTAATGTCGGCATTAAGGGAGGAGCGCTTTTGCTAGTGGCTACTGTAGTACTATTTGCTGCAGGGCTCGGAGCAGATGGGTTCTTATTTACAATAGCAGCCCTATTGATAGTGGCTACTTATGTGACCATCTTCGTCGTCTCTCTTAAAAGTGCTATTTATTATAAAGGAGATTCCCGAGTTAAGAAGTGGGCCTCGAACTTGTTTTTACTGGCAGGGATTTTAGGGTGTGCCCCAATTCTTATTGTGATACTCAGTAAAGTTCTCTTCTTAGATCGAGCTGTACTTCAATTCTTTGATTTGGTTGAGGAAGAGGTAGATATTTTTCTCATTCTCTTTCCGCCTATCGTAGTTGTTGGGGTGCTCTCGATTATTAGTGGACTCGGTTACGCTTCTTCTCTGAAAAATTTTAAAGAATAGAGAGAAACAAAGTTAGCAGTTGGCTTTTATTAAGGGGATTTGAGACTAAAAACTTAAAGGAGACGAAAATATGCAAAGTAAAAAATGGGCAATCTGGAGTGCATTTGTGGGCATTATTGGAGGGGCGTTTTTAATGGTATCTCCCATAGGTTTACTTGCAGCTGGAATTGGAGCAAGCGGCCAGATGATGGGTTTCATAGCAATTCTAATGCTGTGTACGTATGTGGCGATTTTCTGTGTGGCTTTGAAGAGTAAACTTTACTATAAAGGAGATGACAGAGTTTCTACATTCGTAGCTAATACGTTTGTCATATCAGGGGCTATCGGCTGTACTCCAATCTTCATTTTTATTGTAGGCCGTATTCCCTTCTTAAATGACTTGTTATATTGGTTGTTTAGTGCGATTCCTGCTGTACAGAATGCCTTCTCTCTCTTGTTTCTAGTGATAGTGTTTACCGCTCTTCTATCGATTGTGAGAGGCATTGGATATGCCGTCTGCTTGAAAAACTTTAAAGAGTAACGGTGCAATATAGGATATAGAAAATTCGGTAAAACCGATGAAAAGGGGAACATGTTTCATGAAAGATAAAAAATGGGCAATGATTAGTGCTTTGGTAGGGTTTATTGGTGGTGGTTTTTCAGTCCTATCACCATTTCTGTTAACTTTTGCGGCGATTGCAAAAAGTGATTCGATACAGAATAACGTTCAATATGGTATGTGGATATTGAATCCTCTCGTATTCATTGTCGCTATAAAAAGTGCGCTCTACTATAAAGACGACGAGCGAGTTCCTAACAAAGTCTCAAACTTATTTGTTTTAGCAGGGGCAGTGCTGCTTATTCCGGTAGTACTCACACTACTAGCAACAGTTCCCGGTTTAGAGGCAATCAACGCAGTCGTTATAAAAATCATCAGTAGTTTCAGTAGAGGCTTAGAAATGTATTTTGGCCCGCTACTTATGGGTGGATGTTTGTCGGTTCTTTCAGGCGTTTCTTACTTCCTATGCGCGAAAAACTTTAAAGAGTGATAGATAACTTTAAGCTTAGAGAGTTTCTCTAGGCTTTTTTATTTTGCATGCTTTATAATGATTGGGACAAAGAAAATTGGAGGCAAGTATGAAAGTTATTGTTATTGGTGGAGGAACGAGCGGATTGATGGCATCGGTCAGTGCGGCGATGCATGGCGCGGAAGTCGTGTTGCTCGAGAAAAATCCAACCCTTGGAAAGAAGTTATTACATACAGGGGGAACGCGTTGTAATGTGACGAACCGTCGTACCCCAGAAGAAATCGTGAAGCACATTCCAGGAAATGGACGCTTCTTATATAGTGCCTTTTCGCAATTTGATAATCAGGATATTATTCAGTTCTTCGAGAGTCGCGGCGTGCGATTAAAGGAAGAGGATCACGGGCGTATGTTCCCAGTGACGGATTCGGCTAAGACGATTCTGGAGACATTTATTCAGGAGATTAAGAAATTAGGCGTGCAAGTGCGTACGAATGTGAAAGTGAAGACGATTCGTGTGAGCGATGGAGCTGTGCGAGTGGTGGAGTTGGATAATGGCGAGCAGCTTGAAGCCGATGCGGTGATTCTAGCGACTGGTGGGAAATCTTATCCAAAGACGGGTTCGACAGGGGATGGGTATGGCATCGCGAAAGTAGCTGGCCATACGATTACACCGCTCTTTGCAACAGAAGTTCCGCTAACGAGTGGCGAGGAGTTCATCCAAAAGGGCGAGCTTCGTGCGTTATCGCTTCGCAATGTGGCGCTTAGTGTCTTAAACGGCAAAGGGAAGCCCGTTGTGACGCATCAGATGGATATGATTTTTACGCATTTTGGAGTGAGCGGTCCTGCCGTCTTACGTTGTTCAAGCTTCGTGCATCAAGTGCAGGAGAAAGAAGGCAAGAAGGAAGTCGTGATGAGTCTGGATGCATTACCGGACATGAGTGAGGCTGAACTCGATGCGCAATTTCGTTCGTTTGTGGAGGATGCGCCTCTAAAATCGATTAAAAATCATTTGAAAGGGTTGCTTCCTGAACGTTATGTAGAGTTTTTACTGGCAAGAGTGGGGATTAGTGACCAAACAGCTGTGAATCGTTTAAGTGAAGCCAACTGGGCACAGATTAAAGAAGCCCTTACGAATTTCCGCTTTACCGTCAATGGCTCATTGCCGATTGAGAAGGGATTTGTGACCGGTGGAGGCGTTCATTTGAAAGAAGTGAACCCGAAAACCTTAGAGTCGAAATTAACCCAAGGATTGTATTTCTGCGGAGAGCTGTTAGACATCCACGGGTACACAGGTGGGTACAATATCACCGCAGCCTTTGTAACGGGTTACGTTGCCGGTATGCATGCATCTTTAGGGTATTAAATTTCTAGAAAATTGGGATTAAACATCACAATTTCTTCATAAAACTTGGTTATAGTAATTGTATTCCCAAATAAGAATTATTTACTCCCAAGTAAATAAAACTCTATCCTTTTTTCCTCCCGTTTCTGACGGGAGGTTTTTTGTTGCGTAAAATAAAAAAAGCAGTCCGAAGACCGCTTTATCAAAGTGAACATTGGTGGAGTGACCTTTCCACATCTCTTTCAGACCACAAGGGTGCGATAGCTGCCTGTTCTATCCTCAATGTTCTTTGTGTTGTTATTATAATGGAAATAAAAGAAGGGTGCAATTTTTCTAAAAAGTAACTGAATGCAATGTAAATTTGTGCTACAATAAGCCTATTGACAGTGTGAGGAGTTTGTGATGGCAGAGAAGAAATTAATGGAGAAGGTTGTACGAAAAGTACTACGCTCATTTCCGAAAGTAAATATGCCGGACCCATTTGTCCCTTATCCGATTCCATATCCGCCGCTTGCGAAGAGTCGTTTCGAGATTTTTGTGCATGTGGCTGAGCGTGGGAATGGACCTCTTGGGCATGTGGATTTATGTATCGATGGCTACGTCTATTCTTATGGGAACTACGATGAGCGCGACTTGAAGCTCGGCGGCTGGATTGCTGAAGGCGTTCTGATTAAAGCGCCGCGCGAAGAGTATATGCTCTTTTGTAAAAACCACTACCAAAAAGCGTTGCATATTTATACGATTGATGTGACGGATGAGCAGATGGATGCCATTCATGCGTACTTGAATAAGATTTTAGAGCCGACAACACAGTGGCAACCAACGAGCGAGGCGGTGTACTATAATCCGACCTTTGACCGCTTTGAAGAGATGTATGTGTATTTCATGGCACAACAGATGGATACCGTGTTCTATAAATTCAATCGTTCGAAGTTCATGACCTATAATGGTTGGACGAGAAACTGTCTTAGCTTCGCGGATCACGTGGCAAAAGTGTTGCGTGAAAGAGCGTTGCGTGCCAAAAATATGGTCTTCCCTGCGCAATACCATAAACGTCTCCAAAAACTTCTAAAGAAAAACTCCCCGCTGATTACAAATTATGAAGTGTATTAGTCTATAAAAATTGGTGAATTTATATGAAATGTTCAGTGAAATTATATGAGCCATTATATACATTGAAGACTATAGATGAGGGTATCTGGATTGTTGATGGTGAAATTGTAGAGATGAATTTTAAAATTACTCAAGTACCATTTAGCACTCGAATGACAGTGGTGCGATTGGGAAATAATGACTTATGGATTCATTCTCCTATTCATTTAACACCGCAGTTGCGAAGTGAAATTGATGAGCTAGGTCATGTGAAGCATATAGTTGCTCCAAATAAATTGCATTACGTATATATGGAAGAGTGGAGTCAAGCCTATCCGGATGCGAAACTTTGGGCGACAAAAGGATTGGAGAAAATTTTTGACAACTCTCCATATATCCAAAGTTATACAATCTTAGATAAAACAATCGACATTAGTTGGCTAGATGAAATTGATTATCTTCCGTTTGAAGGAAGTGCCGTTATAGAAGAGTCAGTATTTTTCCACAAAAAGAGTAAAACGTTAATTCTAACGGACTTAATTGAGAATATTGAAGTTGGAGAAGAGTGTTCATGTTTGCATCGTTTCTTGTTTAAAATCGGGGATAATACATATCCAAAAGGGCATACTCCAAGAGATTTAAGAATGACATTCTTTTTTAATAAGGAAACAGCTCAAAAGTGTTATCAACAAATAAAAGCGTGGAATCCTGTCAATGTTCTATTTGCACATGGAAAATGTTTTATTGGAAATGCTGAGGAAAAATTACCACAGGCATTCTTTTGGTTAGAGAAAAAATAAGCTACCTTGTAGAAAAACAAGGTAGTTTTTAGTTTGAAAGCGAAAGAGACCAAGAGAATCTTAAGTTTTTCATTATTGAAAGTCGGAGTTTAAATCTGTATACTATAATAAGAATTGAATAATTCTAATTAGAAAAAATGGAGGTAATCATAATGATTAAAGAACTTATTAGTTTAGGAAAATTTGCTAAAAAATCAAGTGTATTTGCGGGAGGAGTTTTATTTGGATCGTTAGGATTAAAACTATTAGCGAGCAAAGACGCAAAGCATGTATATGCTAAAGCGGTCGCTACTTCTTATAAATTAAAAGATGGTATTGACGCAACTGTTTCTACTGTAAAACAACATGCAGATGATGTCTTAGAAGAAGCAAAAGACTTATATGCTGAAGAAAAAAGTGCAGAATTAGTAGTAGAAACTAGTGAAAAATAATGAAGTTTATTATTAAACATCAATCAAACTCTAGAGTACGTTTAGAACTCCCTTTTACATGTCCGCATTCAGTCCAAATGTATTTAGAGGAACTAGCTTGCACAGTCTCAGGTATTGAAAAACTGCACTTTTATAAAGATTTAAAACATGTAGGAGTTTATTTTACTCAAGGGAAAGTTCAACAAGTTCAAAGGTTTTTATCTTTGATTCAAATGGAGAACGTAATTGAAAAACAAAAAGAAACCGAGTGGCTAGTCGCTTCTTCACCATATGATATTATTTCAATGCATCTTTATAGAAGAATGCTTTCAAAAGTCTTTCTTCCAACACCTATTCGTATGGGATGGATACTTATGAAAATGGTGAAATTTGGAAAGGCTGCTTTCCAATCAATTTGTGAGAAAAAACTTTCTATGAGTTTACTCGATTTTGTGGCGATATCAACTTCTATGGCGATGGGAGATCATAAGACTGCAGATATGATTATGTTCCTATTAAATTTAGGAGACGATTTAGATGACTGGTCCCAAAAGAAATCGATTGAAGAGCTCGAAAAGAACTTAACAAATAATATTTATGAAATATGGATTGAAAAAGAAGGCGAGCGCTTCAAAAAAATGAGCAATCATGTTGAAGTAGGAGATGTTTTCGTTGCTACGGAAGGTCAAGAAATTTACTTTGACGGAAGAGTTGTCAATGGAAGAGGCTACTTAAATGAAAGTTCATTAACAGGTGAGTCTTTCCCTGTCTCTAAGAAGATTGGGGATATGGTCTACGCTAATACAGTTGTAGAGCATGGCGAGCTACTAGTAGAAGTGACGAATAAGCAACAAAACTTACGCTTGCAGCAAATTGTTCAGCTGATTAAATCGAGTGAATTTCATCAATCGAAACAGCAAAAGCAATTAATGGAAAAAGCTGACGGATTAGTGAAATATAATTTCATCGGGATGGCGCTGACTTATTTATTCACACGCTCAGTCTCTAAAGCACTCACTTTCCTATTAGTGGATTATTCATGTGCGTTAAAATTATCTTCACCAGCAACTTATTTAACAGCCATTAAAGCAGCTTCTAATCAGGGAATTGTCATTAAAGGATCTAATTCTTTAGATGAATATGCACAAGTTGATACTTTTGTTTTTGATAAAACAGGAACATTGACAACTGGAGTTCCAAAAATTCAACGAATTATTGCGTATGAAGGATATGATGATGAGGAAGTTTTACGAATTGCAGCTTGTTTGGAGGAACATTTTTACCACCCGATTGCGACGGCTGTTGTTAAGAAGGCAGAAGATGAGGGGATTGAACATGAGGAAATGCATGGGAAATTAACTCACGTAGCTTCAAAAGGAATCGTATCATCGATTGATGGAAAAAGAGTCGTCATCGGAAGTTTGGAATTATTAGAAGACGAGAAGACGATTATTTCCAATGAGCAAAAAGCAGTGATTGAAGAATATAGCCAAAAATACAACTTACTTTATTTAAGTTATGACGGAAAATTAATTGCCATTTTCCTTATTGATACTCCGTTAAGAGGAGAAGCGATTGCATTATTGAAAGAGTTAAAAGAAAAAGGAAAACAGATTGTACTTCTTACAGGGGATACACAAAAACGTACAGAAACAATTTGTTCGCTGATTCCATTTGACAGAGTATATACACAAGTGAAGCCAGAACAAAAGCATCAAGTAATTGAGCAGCTTCAAGAGGAAGGTCATCATGTTTTGATGATTGGAGACGGAATTAATGATTCTGCCGCACTCTCTCTTGCAAATGTAGGTATTGTTATGGCAGGCGCTTCAGATATTGCGCGTCAAGCCAGCGATATCTTATTCTTAAATGAACAATTAACGGGATTAGAGGTTTTGGAAAATATAACCGAACAACTAAATCGCCAATTAGATGCCAATTTAAAACATACAGTGGGTATTAATTCGTTCTTAATGGGATTAGGTTTGATTGATGTTGTTTCTCCTAGTCTATTAGCGGTATTACATAATGTGACCACAACGTTCATTATCGGTAAGAGTTTGACGTATATTCAATAATAAAATAAAAAGCAAGGCGAATTCACCTTGTTTTTTATTTTTGTTTCAGCTGATTACAAATTATGAAGTGTATTAAAAGAAGCTACCTTGGAAACAAGGTAGCTTATATTTTTTAGGCTCTTTGTCAAATAGTGTTGATGAAGAATTTTAGGAAGGGATTAAGCAACTAA
>CAUQUY010000032.1:0-14620 GCA_963521405.1 uncultured Streptococcus sp. | reverse complement strand
TACAGAACTAAATCCTTTGCTTAAATTAATTGTCTAACTTTTTGGGGTCAGTACAAATTATCATATATGATAATTTTCAGAATTTGGGCAAAAGAAAAAGGCCGGACAAATTGTCCAGCCATGGATTCTGTAGAATTATAATCCTGGTGCTTCGTTGATTGTTGCTGTAAGCATCCAAACTAATTTTTCTAATGCGCCTTTTGCACCGATGAAGATATCTTGTGTTACATCGTCGCCTTCTTCACCTGTTACGTCGATACCTTTTTGGTAAAGGTCGATTAAGTAACGGTAACCTACTAATAAATGACGGATGCGGTCTTCCATACTGTCGCTGTAGTTTCCTTTGGCATCGGCAATCTTAGTGTTATCGGCAAATTCACGTAAAGTTGAATAAGGAGCTCCACCTAATGTGATTAAACGTTCTGAAACTTCATCTAATTGAGCGTCTAATAATTCCATGTGTTGATCCATTAATGGATGCATTGTTATGAATGTTGCACCGCGCATGTACCAGTGAGCTTGGTGTACGATTACTGATTGTTGGCTTAAATCAGCCACTAATTGATTTAATACTTGTTTTGTTTGTTCTTTTGACATATTCATTACCCCTTTCTTGTTTAGAATTATTCTAAACTATGAATATAGTATAGCCCCATTTTGGAAGGTTGTCAATAGGGAGGTCGAAAAAAAGGGTTAGATTTTTCTAACTCTTAATTAGTTACTGTATCCATTCATAAAGTAATTTTCATAATTCAAAAAGTATCTTTCGGATAATTCATCATTTTCTCTATACAAACTTTCTGCGATTATAAAAGATTTTCTTATCGCAGAAACATTATTACTATCACACAAAATCACATAAGCTGTGGACAATTCACCGCTTGGAACAGTTAAAGCAAAACAGTTTGCCATATTAGCTATTCGGAGAAAACCTTTCTTGGCAGCGACCTGAATTTCTTTGGTTTTATCATCAAAATGTCCAAAGACAGTATCTCCAAACCCTTTTAAATCTACAGGTCCTTCTTTGCTCACAATGATATCGTATTCCTCCAATAATCTTTTTGTGGTCTCTATCAATGCTAAACGTTCATTATCATATTTCCCTCCAAACGAGCTAACTTCAACATTCTCGTCCTTCAGCAAATTACAGATTTCTTCGTCATCAACCAATATTTTCGTTTCTCGATTTGAACTTTTTAAATCTCTTAAATTTAAATATAATTCTTGAACTAACTTTAGATTTTTAGATATTAAACCTATAGATGGTATAAACGAAATTCCATCTGTTGATATTTTATCTTTTTCTCTTTTTCGTTCTTCTCGAAATAACACAGGATCAATTAAAGAAAATAAATTCAGAGAGATCGCAGGAGCTAAAACTGAACCTCCACCATCTGTACCCATGCCTATATCATTTATTCCTAAGAAAACATTGATTGCTGTTCCGCTAGAAGATCCTGTCATAGGCAAACCCGTTATTGGATTCTTTAAATCAATATCAATTGCTCGACCGCCTAAGCTAGACTTATCTCTAGTATGCAAATAATACGAACATTGATTTAATCTTGTTTCCATCTCATCAGTTAGCCTTAAACTATTTTTGACTCCTAAATAATACCCATCTTCATTAGAAATCTTATCAAAGGCTAATGGATACACTATATCTACTGATTTCACTGGATTCTTCATTGCAAGCATTGTTTTATACGCATATTTTTGTGTTTTTTCCATAGCAAAACCTATTTTCTAAAAATTCTATTTAAGAAGGAATGACCATGCTGAGGAGAATCCACATTAAAGTATTCTCCAACAGTAGCAGCAACATCAGCCATAGTATCACGTTCTCCAACATATTTTCCCGTGATGCCAGGACTATATATCATCAATGGAACTCTTTCTCTCGTATGATTACTATGACCTATTGTTGGGTCATTTCCGTGGTCCGCCATCACAATTAAAATATCTCCAGCATTTAATAGTGGAAGTAATTCAGCGATGCGCTTATCGCTCACTTCTAACCGGTCTGCATATCTTTCAACATCTTCAGCATGACCAGCCAAATCGGTTTCTTGAATATTTAATGCAATAAAACCATTTTCTATGCTCTTAACTTCTTTCAATAAACAATCAAACAAATAATCAGAGTCGACACCTGGGAAAAGTCTCGTGCTTGTTGTTTGTATGATATCGGCTATCTTACCTAAGAAAGAAACTGTAATTCCTTTCTTATCCAGAATCGTTGGAATCTGAACATTCTTATCAATTCCATACCCCAAATGAACTACTTGATATCCATGGTTATAAACTCCTGATTCTGGGGCATCAACACCCGCTATCTTGTCATTCTTCACCTTCCTAGCTTGTAAAAGGTTGTCTAGCGTAATTTGTTCGCCTCCAAAAGTGATAACACGAGATACCTGAACAACATCCCTAACAACATGTCCAATCTTACTCAGCTCTTCAAAACTAATTAAATCTAAGCAAGCTGAAACGTTATAAACTTGTCCGTAATCTGTCTCTAGGTTATCTCCAACGGTTGCCACTTCATTCACAACAAGAATTTGTAAACCGGGTTCTCCAACACGTCTAACTTTATAGCCGTATTTAAGAAGATTCTTTTCAACTTCATCTATTTTTTCATTAAACGGTTGAATCAACGGAATTTTCGGAGTAGTACCCATTATTTCTTGATGTCCTAAAAAAGAATCTGCTCCATAATGAGTTAAATTTGCTGTTCCATAATTAGCAACATCCGAAAATTTATGTTCTCCAACTTCTTCACCAATAGCGTTCATAAGTCCTAATTTTTCTAGCGTAGGAATTTTTATATCAGGTTTTGATTGAATGATATGTTTTGCGGTATTACTTCCAACATCTCTAGGTCTTACCTCTACACAATCATCCATTGCACCTACGCCAAAACTATCTAAAACAATGAGAACAAATCTTCCCATTTTTTCACCTTCTCACTTTATTTCCCAAACTATCATAAATCCCAACTAAATGTGGTTTCCCACTCTGCAGTCCTGAAACAATAGCTAAATCACTTCGAGTAACAAAAATCTGTGTTCTAAAAGAACCAACCACTGTCGATCCAACTGGATGCTCATTTTTAGTCTCAATATAATAATCAATACTCTCATCTTTCAGAGGAAGAACCGCATCGTAAACGACATTATTTCCATCCACGATTTCGACATTTTCAAAATGCCCTCGTCTATAATACCCACCGCCATAAAAATATGAATGACCATCCAAGTTATGAGAAATCTCGCTCACATATACTAAAGCTGGTATTTCTGGCAGATCCAGCACAGCATGAAGCGGAGTGGTTCCTGTCAAAGCATGCCCAGGTTCTCCTTGGTGTCCTCCTAATTTTCGAATTTCTGGGATTGTCACTGAGCAAGTAGCAGATGGCATATTCAATATTGGTTGAACTCCTTCTTTTTCAAGAATTTCTTTCGCTTTTTCTACTGTTTTCATATTATTTGTTGGAACAATATTTTCTTTACCATCAAATAAAAAACAAGGAAACGAAGTTAGTCCACCTATTTCTACCCATTCAGACTCCTTAACAATAGCAATGACATCATTTAAATCGGACAGATGAAATCCACCGTATTGGCCATCATAAATATTGTCGTCTTTCTCAATAACTTTCAACAAAAGCTTCTGATGTTTTTTTAATCTATTTGCAACACGAATAATCTGCTGTACTTTTTCAAATGAGTACACCGTAATATAATCTGTTCCATACGAAATGATTTTCTCCAACAAAGTATTAGGAATTTGAACTAAATGACCTACATTCCCTAAAGGTAACCCCTCTTCCATCATCCTTAACGCTTCTTTATAGTCAACAACTACTGCCTTTTTTATATCTGTATTTTCAGCAATTGCCCTTGCTATAAACGGATTTCTTCCAATCTGTTTAAGCATATAATAAAGCTCAACATCTTCTTTATTTGCGGTTTCAGACATATATTTTGCGTTTTGGATAACCGCATCTAAATCAATCACATAAGTATCCGGAAGGATTTCACCATCTTGATGCAGCTTGACTGCAAAATCGACTAAAGAACGATTTCTTCTATTCACAAGATCAAGAAACATCTTTGTCACCTTCTAACAAATTCAATAAATGAAGATAAATAAACTCTAATTCATTCTCTGAATAAACTTCTTCACCGATATAATTTGATAAACGACTCCAAACTTCTTTACATTCAGCAAAATTATGATGGTTATTAACTTCATTTCGAATGATTTCTTCCATTTTGGCATCCAACACTTCATTTTTTCTGCGTCTCGATTCAGCCATCGCTAAATGAATAAGAAATACTTCGACCTTCGTTTCATCATTAATCTTCATTTCATTTTGAAAAAAGTCACTAGCCTTCAATATATATTTTTTTGTATCTTCATCTATAACATCCGCCACTACCAGAACATCTAATTTCTCTTCTAGCATGAACTCACCCCTTTTAATATTGAGGAATCATCTCATTATTTTTCACTTTATTTTGAATCTCAATTATTTTATCCGCGACTACACTTTGATTAAAAAATGCCCTAAGTGAATCATCATCTTTATGAACTACAACAACTGCAGATGTCATATCATCAATCCATTGATTGTGTTTTAATTTAGAATAGCTTAAATCGGAATAATCTTTATCCATTAATTCATCTAAATTCCAAACACCAACGTCTACAATTCCCTTTCTTAGCGCTGTTAGGATTTGAAATCCAGGCATTTCAACTAATTGAACATTTTTATCTTTTACTACCTCTTCTGTCAGTAGGTATTGGTCGATTGAATTATAATCAATAGCTACTTTCTTGCTTTCAATAGTCTTATCAGTATTTTCACTAGAAAAGACAACAACGTGCTCACTTAAATAACTATTTTTTCCGAAGTCTAGCGCTATTTCTAATGGTTCACGATTATGAATAGCTTGTTTAGCAGCAAATTTAGAAACAATTGCAAAACGATAAAATTTACTCGTAACTGCTTTAATTCTTTCTTTTGACCCCCGAATATAACCTAAATTCAATGGAATATGGTTATTGCGGAATTCTTCGTATATTCCGGTTGCTAAACCTTCATAGAGTTTAGAGTATGGCAATGTCATCGTCCCAAGAACCGTTTCTGACAATGCATAAGATTGTAATATTTCATAATTAATTTCTGAAATAAACGAACCTTGGTGTCCTTTGCTGATTAATTTAAAGGCCCCCTCACTTTTTAAATAAGAAATCGCATTTTGAACGGTCCCACGAGCTACTTCTAAATCTTCTTGATATTCAGAAATACTAGGCACCTTATCTCCTACCGATTTCTTTAGAAAATCAGATGCAATAGCATTGACTACTTGACCTTTTTTCATTAAAAACTTCTCTACCATACTCTTCCTCTTATTTACTCTTTCACTTTTTCTATAGATTCTTTCAGTATTCTTATAATAGTTTTAGCACCTGAACGATTTGGATTAATACGGATCAAACGCTTTTCTGCTGTTGGATCCGCATTTCTAAAAGTGCCGGAAACTCTATAAAACAAAGGGCAAAACTCATATTGAGATTCAGCTCCTACCGGATACGGCAACGCGCCTAACTTCGTCGCTTCCTCAATAACCGCTTCAGCAATCGGTTCTTTTAATTCTACGATCAAAACTCTCGATTGAGCGTTCACAATAGAGGCTTCTTTAACCGCCTCTAAAGCCCCTTGATTTAGCGATTCACATACTTCCTCGCCAACTTTAGCGGAAATTGCTTGAGAAACCGGAACATATATCATCCCTTTTAAAACATCTAGAGCTTCATGCCCCTGCACTTGTCCTCCACCAGAGTAGTTTTCTTTCTTCAAACTTTGTAGTGCTTCTGAATTTCCTACTACACAACCTATTCCTTCCGGACCTAAGAGCTTAAATGTTGAAAAACAAGAAATATCCGCTCCATATTGAACCCCAATCTTTTCTGTTTTAAAAACAGAGTAGTTATCATCTGTAATCACAAATATATCAGAGCGCAACTCTTTAATTGTTTTAATAACTGTTTCAGCTTCATATGAATCTGATGGAAGTTGTCTCGTAACTTGAACCAGAGCTGACGTTATTTCTTCATCTTTAATTTTGTCCTTCACTGCCGCTAAATCGTTAAAATCCACTTTTTCATATGTGATGCCTAACATTTCAAAACTCACATTTGTTGTTGGGTAAATAGGTGCATCATGAATTAATATTTTCTTCTTACGATTAACACCCACATGCAACGCCAGTCTTATTGCATTTGTTCCTGAACCTCTAACTAATAGAGCCTCGTCTGTGTTAAAAAAGTTTGCAATAACCTTTTCAACCTTTCTTGTATACACAGGTTGATTCAGACCTTTAACTACTCCTAAATCTCCCCTAGTTAAAATTTCATTTCCAGGAAAGACTTTTGTAATCTCATCTACTAACCTGAATTGCATTTCTTGCGCTTCTGCGATTGTCAAACTTTTTAAAGGATAACTTTTCATCTTTTACTCCTTACAAAAAACCGTTTAGGATTTTCCACTAACATTTTACGGATGAATTTGTCTGAAACTCCTCCCTCTCGTAACATTGGAACAAAACGATCTAATAGATAAGAATAACCTATTCCACCTTGATATTCTAGGTTTGACTTCCGCGTAATATCCATAGATAAGAACACCTTGTCTTCATAGCCTCTTTGCTCAATTTCCTTTAGCATTTCTACTCGCAATAAGTCCGGTTGGTAGTTCTCTTTACCCACAGTATCAAACTCTACATAGACACCTTCATCTAACATCTTAAGAATATAATTTACATCACCCGTTAAATCGACATGTCCAATAATGACTTTATCTAAGTCTACATTCTTTTTTTTAAAGAAAGCGACTTGTTCATGACCATATGTTCCTAGAGTTGTATGAGTGGTAATTGGAACTCCTAATTCTTTATGAACAATTGACGAGGCGAGAAAAACCTTTCTTTCTCTATCAGTCATCGTATTTTTGCTTGTTCCTATTTCACCGATAATTTGCGCTTTTATATTTGTACCATCAATCCCCTCAAGAATCTCTCTTCGCATTAAATCAGCTAACTCTTCCACACTCGCATCCGTCACGAATTCCGGTAAAAATTTATCTTGATAAAAGCCTGTCGCTTGAATAATATTAATTTTACTAAGCTCAGCAACCTTTTGAACATATAAAGGATTTCTTCTCATATCAAGGTTCGTAACATCTACGATGTTACGAACCCCTTTAGCATATAATTTTTTAAATTCTTCTACTGTTTCATCAAAGCAATTTAAGTTAGTATCATCAATATTTTTTAATCTAGATAAATCAATAGTCGTATGTTCGTGCATATAAGTAATTCCATCTATGAACGTCATATCAACAATCTCCTATCCAGCAACTGGTGTGAATAATCCAATCATGTAAAGAATATTAACAATAATTCCTAAACTGATTGCTGCAACTGGTCCAATAGCTAGTTCAACAATAGGGCTTTTAGCCTTTCTATTTAGAAGAAGCAATCCAATTACCCAGAAGTATCCAATTCCAGGTGCGATTTTTTCAGATGCAATAGCACCACCAACTAATAAAGCCACTTCAAGAACTTTATTCATTGCTGTACGAATATGTTCACCCATTTCACGAATTCCAGGGAATTTATCTAATCCTTTAGCCACTAATGCTAACAATTGTACTTCAACAAACATCAATGCAGCACCGGCAACAAATGCAACTAATGGATTACCATTTAGCAACATCCCTACTACAAATACAAACGTTGCTCCGGCTGGGCTATAAACCCCTGTAACAATTGCTGTCGAGAACACTAATGGAATAAATCCAATTCCTCGAGCAAACGCAGCTAAAGCAGCTTCACTAATTTTTCCTTCAGTCAATAATTTTAATGAAATTGGGTCTCCAGCAAGGATCATTAGACTAGTAGAAGCAGATACAAGTCCACCTGTGATAGATAACCAAATCCAATTTTTCTTAATTCTATTTACACGTTCTAAGAAGACACTAACTAATGTTTCGTTAGAATTGCTTCCATCTCCTTTGACTTGCATTGCAAATACAATCATAAAGATCATACCAACAAGTAAAGACATACCTTCAGCACTCAATTTGATAGTAACAGCATCAAGCTTAATAGTTCCATATTGTTTTACTGCAAACAGTGCTAATAATGTAGCTACTAAAGTAATAGCTGCTTTTTTAAATCCATGTTGGCTAGCAATTGCAATTGCAGGGAAAATACTAAACCCAACTACAATAGGGCTACCTACAGAAGATAGAGCTGGCATAAAGTTCACAGGTAGCATATTAAATAAATCGACAATAGCTTGAAGTCCTAAAACAAGTCCAACTCCATATAAAGCACCTAAAACACCTGAAATTGCTAATCCAACTTTTCCTTCAGGCGCCCAAGAACCAATGATATCAGTCATTAGTAAGATACTATGAACTAAAATGATAGAAGCACCAATTGAAACAGGAATACCAAAACCAATAACTAGACCAAAACTTAAGGCAAAACTTGTTGCTGCTAATTCTTTTTTACCAATCTTTTTCTCCAAATATTCTGGTAAGATAGGTCTCAATCCATCATTAAACACTGCAATACCTTTATTCGCAAGAATCGAACAAAGAGCTCCCAACAGAGCGATTACAACTAATTCTAAAGTTTTATCCATCTTAATCCCCTCATTTTCATTTAAATTTTATTTAGTTCATCCATGATAATTGGAACAACATCATTTTTATGTTGAGCTGTAAATCCAAAAGCCTTCTTACCGCTACGAACACTTTCTCTAATTTCTTCCTCAGGCATAATTTTCCCTGGCATTGAAACTGTTACACAGTTATCTCTTCCTAGTAACGCTAGAGCCATTGCTAAAGCTCCCCCGCCACCTGTATTACAAGCTCCAATATAATAATCTGCTGCTCCTGTTTTAATAGCCATCGCAGCATCTAAGTCGCTTTTTACATCAACGGTGTACTCTGGTAATCCATATTGGATTACCAAAGCTTTCACCTCTTCTTTATCTATTTGTCCACCAACAACAATTTTCTTCATTCATTTTCCTCCTTTTTATTCATTTAAAAACTCATTATGAACAGCGTAGTTTACAGCACCTGCAAAATCGTGTGTATTGTTATAATTACCATTTTCACGTTGTCCGTTATTCATTTTGTTTGTCAGTACAATTACAACGATTTTATTTTTTGGAGAAATCGTCACGTAAGTTCCTGTAAAACCATTGTGTCCAATAGCATCTTCAGCTAAAGGCTTCATCCAACCCGCATTTTTTAAATATCCATAAGATTGAATTGCACCATAACTCGTCTTGAACACATCTTGTAAAAATAGTTCAACTGTTTTTTCATCATAGAGAACTTTATCACCATGTTTTCCACCATCTACTAAAACTTGGTATAAAGTTGAAAGATCAGTTGCTGTAGAGAATAATCCAGCATGACCTGCGATACCTTCATTAGCCATAAATGCATTTCCATCATTTACTTCACCTTGAAGTTCATAAGTTCTCCAACCAGTAAACTTATCAAAAGCTTCTTTATCCGCTGACATGTCATATCCAAATTTAGGGAAGTTAACTTCATCAATCATCATTTTTTCAAACGGATTTCCATATGAAGTTACAGCAATTTGGGATTTATCTACTCCATTTTTCAACGGATTAAACATAGTATTTTTCAATCCAAGAGGTTCGTAAATAGTTTTTGCTACATATTTATCAAATGCTTCTCCTGTAATCTTTTCGGCAACAAACGCTAGTGTCATAAAGCCTAAATCACTATATTTGTACTCGCCAGGTTTAAACTCTAATTTTTGATCTTCAATATACTTTAATGTATCTTGTCTATTATTAGAGTATAAGTAGATAGCCTTCCATTGAGGAAGTCCTGAAGTATGGCTTAATAATTGACCAATTGTGACGTCTTCTTTACCATTCTTACCAAATTCAGGTAAATATTGTGTAACTTTATCATCTAATTTGACTTTTCCTTCATAAACTAAATGCATAAACACTTGTGTTGTTGCACTAATCTTTGTAACTGATGCTAAATCAAAAAGAGTTTCATTAGTTACAGGTGATGGTTTTTCAATTTTTTCAGCGGGATTCTTCGAAAAATCAAAAGCTTGAATTACTCCATAACTCTTTTGGAAAATCATCTTTCCATCCTTTAAAACTACAATTTGAGCACCTGGTGTAGCCTTAGGATTATCATTTGCTAGTTGACTCTTAACGTACGAAAAAGCGACTGCATCAATAGCTTTTTCTAAGGATTTTGATTGATTTCCATCCTTAGTTTCAGATACAACCGTTGTTTCAGAACTTTGAGGAACGACTTTATTTGCACACCCTGCTAATCCAAAAATACTTAGAGCAGCGGTAGCTAGTAACATTTGCTTCTTAATATTTTTCAACATCTTAACTCCTCCGTTCAATATACATTTTTTTGTACAATAGCCTAATATAAAAAAATTAAGTCATTACAGACACCCCCACGTTGAAAATACATTTTTTTGTACTGCGTTCTATACAACATAGTATAATGCTACAAAGCAGTTTTGTAAACCTTTTCTTTAGATAAATTCTGCCATTTATAATACTTAATCATAAAAAAAGGCGCTTCTCTTTCGAGAGCGCCAGAAGCTATTTGTATTATTTTTTCGCTAAATCAGTGATGTAGTCGAAGAAGGCATCGCGATCGACGTGGTAGACAAGGTCGACTGGGCGGCCATTTTCGGCTTTGACGGTACGGCCACGGCTTGCACCGGCCACGATTACTTCACTGTTCACAACAGAACGTTTCACAAGGTCTTCTTTTCCGAATGAAGCAGTCGTTAATACGTCCCATAGGAAATAAGTAGAGTTCGTTACGTAGTGAGTGAGCGGCGGAACGATGGCGTAACATTGACCTAAGAAGTCAACACCTTCGATGGCACGTTCTCTTGCCCAGCGGTCGCGGACATCTAGAGATAATGGCACCATGTTTGTACTTTCAAGCGCCACAAGTTCGATTTGGATGCCTGATTCCCAAACGCGTTTTGCCGCAAATGGATCCCAGTACACGTTCCACTCTGCAGTGCCGTCGTGTTCAGGGTCTTCCACGTTCCCCATATCAAGGAAAGTTCCACCCATCCAGTACAGTTTACCGATGTTTTCTTCGATGGTTGGGTCTTGGTCTAACGCACGTGCCAAGTCTGTTAATGGTCCTACGAATACAAGGTCCACTTTCTCGTTGGATTCTTTTAAGGCACGGATTAAATCTTCGTGCGCTTTTAATGGTGAATCTTGCACCGTAATTGGTTTATGTTCGTTTAAGATTGGAAGTGCGTCCACTGTGAAGGCATGCATTCTCCACTCTTTCGGGAATGGGTTCACAGGGCGTGAGTCTGAAGAAGCGACTTTCAATTGTTTGTCCTTTTCAGAACCGAACTTATGAATAATCTTCTTGCTGGCTTCCACCGCTGGTAATAAATAGCAGTCCGCTTCGATAACGCCGACCCCTACTAATTCCACGTCTTCCATTTTTAATAGTAAATATAATGATACTAAATCATCCACGCCACCATCGTGGTTTAAATAAACTTTACGCATTTATGAGTTACGCTCCTTTAAAATGGTTTTCTTGCACGATTTATTATACCTAAAAACGAACGATAAATAAACCATTTAACATAATGTTTGGTTTTATTTTTTAGTGCATTCGAGAGAAGTTTATGATACACTATTTCTAATCATTTTTTAATGTTAGGCTGTGATTCAATGAAAAAGAAATTATTAGATACGATTATTATAGGATTTGCCCTGTTCGCCATCTTCTTCGGCGCGGGTAATCTGATTTTCCCACCTTACCTCGGCGTAACAGCTGGAGAAAACTGGGGAATTGCGACCTTTGCCTTCCTCATTAGCGACCCCCTTTTATCGATTATTGCCGTGATGGTTGTGGCGGCTCTTGGCGGAAGTGCACTAAACGTCGGACGCAGAGTTCATCCACTTTTTGCCAGCGCTCTTGCTGCAATCTGCGTTCTTCTCATCGGGCCGATTTTTGCCGTCCCACGTACCGGAGCGTCCACGCACGAAATCTTCGTACAATCGTATTTCCCAGATGCACCACAGTGGATCACTTCGCTCGTATTTTTCGGGATTGTCCTTTGGATTACGTATAAAGAAAACTCCGTAATGGATGCTATCGGAAAATACTTAACACCGATTCTTCTATTTATTCTCTTCTGTATTTTCGTGGCCGCTATCGTTCAACCAGATGCAACATTTGCCACAACAGACGGAACTGGATTATTTGCTCAAGGATTTAAAGAAGGCTATCAAACCATGGACGTACTCGGAGCGCCCTTATTAGCCGGAGTCGTGATGAAAGATATTACGCGCCGTGGGTATTTAAACAAAAAAGACCAATTCAGAATGATGTTCGGCGTTGGAATCGTGGCGTTCATCTTACTCGCATTAGTGTACTCAACACTGGCATACAGCGGAGCCAGCATGAGCACTGTCATCGATTCAACTGCGCAACGTGCCGCAATGCTGACAACCATCGTGAAGAACTTACTCGGATCATGGGGACAACTTGCGATGGGACTGGCTGTCTGCTTCGCCTGTCTCACAACTGCGATTGGACTGACAACCACTTGTGGTCAGTATTTCGAAGAAGTGTCTAAAGGAAAAATCTCCTACAAGAAAACGATTCTTGTCACTGTGGCAGTGGAATTCATCATCTCACTTGTCGGGGTGGATTCACTCATCAACTTAGCCGTTCCAGTGTTGACATTTATCTTCCCTATTATGATTGCCTTGATTCTCTTCTCTGCCTTTGACCAATACATCCCATACGATTGGACGTATCTTGGAGCAGTCATCGGTGCCGGAATCGTCGGCCTCGTACAAGGAATCAACACCCTTTCACAACTTTTAGGCGGAAACCTACTAGGAGACGCAGTCAAATTAATTGGCACCTTCCCACTAGCCACATATGGCCTAGAGTGGATTGTCCCAACCTTTGCCGGCGCCCTTATCTTTACAATTCTAGCCGCCATCCTAAAACCAAAACAACTTGAATTCGAATAAAAAAACGGAGCCTCTCAGCTCCGTTTTTTTTACTATTTGTATAGAATTTTCAAAAAAATAATGCTCCCACTACAAACTGTAGTATTTTTTCATAAAAAAAGGTTATAATAGTTTCTATGAAGATTATTAAATGACTAAAGGAACTAGGAAAAATATTATTAACGCATTTTTGAGACTGGCTTTTAAATTTCCAAATCAATCGCTTTTTTCGTTTCCTGAGATTGCAACTGAGGCATGTATCGCAAGATAAACAATTTATAAAAAGCATTTTAATAACCCAGAAGAATTAAAATCATATCATTTAACATTACCTAAAGAAATGTTAAATGATATATTTGTGACCATGATTTTAGCAACTATACAAGAACTACTATCTACATATTTTGAATTTTATCTAATATTCTTTCAAAAATCCCCCTAAAGGAGAGGTATCTAAAATGTTCATTCAATATCTTATTAATCAATCTAAAAAACCTAGTGGTATTGTAGGCCAGGTGATTGCGAAAATTTGGACTTCCTATTTTAAAAAGCTTAGCCTTTGGACAATAAAACAAACTACAATTATAGATAATAGTCGAGTTTTAGAAATCGGCTATGGAGGTGGCAGCACCATCAAAAATCTCCTTGCTTTGAATAAGCATCTTGAAATTCATGGCATTGACATTTCTAAGGAATCTTATCAAGTTGCAAAACGAATTAATTCAGATGCTATACAAAATGGTGATGTTCATCTTAGGATTGGAAATGTAGACGCGCTACCTTATCAAAATGACTACTTTGACCTTGTATTTGCCATTCAAACACATATTTTCTGGTATGATTTAAAAAAAGGCTTTCTGGAGATCTATCGGGTCATGTCTAGCCACTCCACTTTAATTATTGCTTGCGAAAAAGAAAAAATAAATTATCATATGCCAGAATATACTGCAACTCATGCGTTGGATAATATTTTAAAAAATGTTGGCTTTGCAAAAATTGAAGTGAGGCAGAATCAAAATTGGGTTTTATACATTGTGTATAAAGCTATCAGCGTTGATGCTGATTAATTTATAGTTATTTAATAGAGTTATTTTCTTCCATTTGTCAAGTCTATCAAGGCTTTAAGTAAAGAAAGAGATAAGACAGTAGCTATTCTGGCTCTCTGTCAACTGTAGCGGGTGACGAAAAGCTAACATCTAGATAGGTACTGATAGGGAGCCCACTGAGAAAGTCATCAATCGATGGCTTCTTTTATTATACTAAACTCGAGGTGATTATACGCTTGATAATCTGTCAGCTTGATTGGGATATGGGAATTATCATACGCTATGCCTTCAAGTCTGTGGCATAAAAAGAAGCAAAGAAAAAATCTACAGCTCTCCTCTTAAAAAAAGGAGGGTTTGTATCTGTCAGCTTGATTGGGATATGGGAATTATCATACGCAACACCTTCAAGTCTGTGGCATAAAAAGAAGCAAAGAAAAAAATCTACAGCTCTCCTC
>CAUQUY010000031.1:0-14705 GCA_963521405.1 uncultured Streptococcus sp. | reverse complement strand
CAAATCCAACTTGGAGGTGTTTTTATTTAATTCTCATTTACGGGGGTCAGTGCCCACATAGAATAGGCTGTTTTTTATACTATAGAGAATAGAAGGAAATAACAGAAAGGCTGGACATTATCCAGCCTTTCTGTTATTTAGATTAACGTGCTTTTGTTGTTTGAAGTTGAGGGGTAGGCGCCTGAGTTGCTGGCGCTTGAGTTGTTGGTGCTTGAGTTGTCTCAGGTTTCTTTTCTTCCTTCTTCTCTTCCTTCTTCTCTTCTTTCTTCTTATCGCTAGAAGATGAAGATTTATTCCAGAATCGACTTAATTCTTCTGGGGTTGCACCCACCATAAAGTCATATCTTGGATTCATAGGAGGGAAGTCCTTCTTGAACCAATCTGTTGTCATTGAACCACCAATTGAGTAAGTACCACCATTTTCTCCTTTGAATGAACCTGCTTTTGTACCAGTTGTTGATACAACAGAATCACGATATACAGAGTCTGGTTGCGTAAAGCTTGTTTCTTTACCGATCAATTCAGGGTTTGCTTCGTATGCAGCTCTCATTAAGTTCGTCCATTGACGTTGACTACGCATCGTTGGTTCGCCGTATCCGTCGCCACCAGTAATCGCGTATCGAGCGTTATAGAAGTTGTCATATCCGATCCATGAACCGAGAGTAACTGTTGGAGTGTAAGCCACAAACCAGTTATCAATCTCGTTTTCTGAAGTACCTGTCTTACCAGCTAAATCAGAACTGAATCCCATATTTCCTTTAATGTTGTAGAAGAGAGTAGAGCTTGCGATATCTTGTAACATGTTTGTTGTCAAGAACGCTGTTGCATCTGAGAAGACGCGCTCTGTTTTATCTTCGTGTTGGTAAATCACATTTCCACGAGAGTCTTCAATCTTTTCGATTAAGTATGATTCGTGGTGTTCACCGCCATTTGCCAGTGTAGAGAATGCACTTGTTTGTTCTCTTACAGAAGGACCTGTTCTCGTACCACCGATTGAAAGGGCGATATTTTGATATTCATCTTCACCGATACCTTCAGTGATACCCATTTTCTTCAAGTATTCACCAGCGTTAATGCCTTTTTGAAGCATTGCTTGGTAAATCTTAATAACTGGGTTGTTTAATGATTTGAACAGTGCGTAACGAACCGTTAAGAATTGGTTCGTAATAGAGTTACCATAGTTGGTTGGTTGCCAATAAGTTCCGTTCCCTTGTGCGATACTAATCTTCGTATCCGGAACGACACTTGCTGGATAAATTAAGTTGTTTTCAATCGCTGGCGCGTACACCAAGATTGGTTTGATGGTTGAACCAGGAGAGCGGTGTGTTGAGAACGCGTGGTCCACTTGGTTGGCTTCAAAGTCACGACCTGCGACGAAACCAAGAATACGACCTGTTTTGTTTTCAATTAACACAGCACCGTTTTGAGCTGGCTCTTTTTGAGTTTTAGTTTCACCAGTACTTTGATCAACATATTGAGTGTTATATGTTGGTCCGATTAAGTCCCCGCCTTCAGCAATGGCTTTTTGCATCGCATCGTATACTTTTTGGTCAACAGTTGATGTTACACGGTAACCTGAAGAGCTTAATTCGCGCTCAGCTTCATCATAGTATTTACTATATAATTCTGAGTCGTTTTTCACATCGTTATACGTCAATTTGTTTTTCTCAGCTGCTTTTGTCATTAAGACTTTCACCGCTTCACGATGAACAGCTTGATATAAGTATGATTGACGGTTTGATGTGAGCTCTTTTGGAGGAAGGAAGTCCTTCGTAATGTCGTACGCAAGCGCTTCTTCGTATTGTTCTTTAGTAATTTTATTTTCACGATACATACTAAATAGAACGGTCTTCATACGTTCTACACCAGCAGACACGTCTTCTTTCATCGTTGCGATGTTTGTATACGGTGTGTAAACAATTGGGTTTTGAGGCATCCCAACAAGATAAGCTGCTTGTGGTAACGATAAATCTTTTGCGGAAACCCCGAAGACACCTTGAGCGGCTTCTTCGATACCGGCGATATTTAACCCGTTATGATTACGTCCAAACGGAGAAACATTTAAGTAAGCTTCTAAGATTTGATCTTTTGTAAAGTGTTTTTCAAGACGTAATGCGTAAAGAATTTCATTGGCTTTACGTTTGAAAGTAACTTCGCTTGTTAAAATCTGTTGCTTAATTAATTGTTGTGTTAAGGTAGATCCACCCGTTGCACCTGAATCAGAAGAAGCAACTTCTTGTAAGAGGGCACGGATAAGAGCCTTAGGGACAATCCCGTTATGATCATAGAATGAACTATCTTCTGTTGCGATGATTCCATCTTTTACATATTGCGAAATTTCTGATAAAGGTTTTACAATACGTAATTCATCTGTATTTACATCTGAAATCTTCGTCCCGTCTTGATAGTAGAAACTCGAGATTAAGTTGAGATTTCCGATGGCGTCACTCATTTGTTCTTGAGTGAGTGGTTCTTCATTGGATGTCAAACTTGCAAAATATCCAAGTCCAATCCCGCCTCCGAATACACCAATGAGCATTAATGCTAGAATAGCGATTACGAAGATGTTTTTAAGGACTGAATAAGCAATGTTAAAAATAAAACGCATATTTTTAAGAATCGGTTTGTTCCAAATAGAAAGTAGAGCCTCGCGCCAATCTGGAGTTTGGTTCTGTTCTGACATAAGTTCAACTCTTTTCATTTAAACATATTTTTGTTCATTATATCAAAAACGGATGAAAAATACTATTTATTACTAGTGGGAGTAGGGTTTAGAGCGTTTTTTGCTAAAAAAGTTAAAGGTGTAAAGAGAAAATACTTTACAAGCATCTTTTCATCTGCTAAACTATGTAACTGTGAGATTAATACATGGAGGTGTAAATTATGGCAGTTAAAATTCGTTTAAAACGTATGGGTTCTAAGAAAAGTCCTTTCTACCGTGTAGTTGTAGCTGATTCACGTTCACCACGTGATGGTCGTTTCATCGAAACAATCGGAACATACAACCCACTATTAAACCCAGCTGAAGTTTCAATCAATGAAGAATTAGCATTACAATGGTTAGCAAACGGTGCGCAACCTTCTGATACAGTTCGTAACTTGTTATCACAACAAGGTATCATGAAGAAATTCCACGAATCAAAGTTTTCTAAGTAATTTCTATAAAGTCGACAACTCGATGGAGAGGTGAAAAGAATGCCAGAGATTAGTGAATTAGTATTGTCAATGGTTAAACCATTAGTTGAATTCCCTGATGATGTTCGTATTGACGTTTCTGAATCAGATGAATTCATGGAATATACTTTACGCGTGAATCCTCAAGATATCGGTCGTGTGATCGGTAAACAAGGACGTGTGGCTCGCGCTATCCGTACGATTACTTATAGTGTTCGTACTCGCGGACCAAAACGTGTGCGTCTAAGTATCGAGAACCTAGATTAATAGGCGAAGCCTTGGAGAAATCCAAGGCTTTTTTTGTGCTATAAAATATGGGCAACGATAACGGAGAATCCTTACGGATTACTTTATACTCACTGTAAAAGGGCACCGGCTCGAGTCTAGCGTCTCTCGCCTTTAAAGCCTCAAAGAAGGAGTAAGGAATTCTTCCTAACTCCTTCTAATTCGCATTTAATGCAATTCCCCATTACAGTGAGTATAAAATCCGTAGGATTCTCCGCATCGTTTTGTAGTAATAAAAAAGTTTGGATTTCTTGAAAGCTTCACCGGGGGAAGAGAAAGAAGAGGGTGTGTGCTTTGAATGAGGTGCTTAAAATTGTTAGTGCTACAGTATATGGATTCCTGCGTTGAGTTAGAGTGGAAGAAAAGGTGGGTGATACCGTATAAGGTATCACTCGTTATACTGTATACGGTATAATGAGTGTTCTTTTATTGTTGTTAGTACTCGGGTTTTTGATTGTTTTTCGTGAGTTTGGTATGATAAGTGAGTAAAATTATAGTTGAAGGGAAGGACCTTATGAAGAAAAAGCCGATATTAAAAGAACAAATGAATCGACAATATTATTATTTATTTGGCCTATCCGCTATTTTGATGCTACTTGCATTTTGTCTTGAATCACCACAATTGTTACTTGATGGAATGATTACGATTTTAATTTCGCCAAGTCAGTTGTTTACGGATTATATGCAGATTGCGTCTGTCGGAAGCACGCTATTGAATGTGGCTATTATGCTTCTGATTAATATTTATAGCTATAAGAAATTAGAAATTCCTGTTAACGGAACGGTTATTGGGAGTTTGGGGATGCTTGCAGGATTCTCCTTCTTCGGGAAAAATCTCTTTAACAGTATTCCGTTTATGCTAGGCGTCTGGATCTATGCAAAAGTCACGAAGCAGAATTATCGAAATTATGTTATTGTCGGATTGTTTGGATCGGCATTAGGACCATTAGTTTCTTTCCTTGCATTTGGAGGAGCATTACCAAGTGGTTGGAGCATTTTTTTGGCGTATGCACTTGGAATCTTTATTGGATTCATCTTGCCCCAATTATCAACGCAGTATTTAGGGTTCCATCAAGGATTCAGCTTGTATAACGTTGGGTTTACAGCGGGAATCGTTGGGATGGTCGTTCTAGGATTTCTAAATGCATTTGGAATCGAAGTAGAAACAAAGACGCTGGCGAATACAGAAAGCCCACTTATTTTATATGGGCTATTTATTGGACTATGTCTGATTTTGCTAGCGACAAGCTTCTATCTACATGTTCAAAAGAAAGAAAAATATCATTTTAAATTACTCTTGAAACTGTCAGGACGTCTGCCAAGTGACTTCGTTGAAATGACGAACCTTGCAACGGTAACGTTCAATATGAGCATCATGGGCTTCATTCTGTTAGGCTATGTCCTTATTAATGGTGGACAACTGAATGGTCCGATTGTCGGCAGTATTATTGGAGCGATGAGCTTTGGAGCCTTCGGGAATCAAGTGAAAAATACGGTTCCTGTATTAGTAGGGATTATGATTGGCTGCTACTTAACAGGAGTTGACGTGGCAAGTACGACCGCACTCGTGGCTGCTATCTTTGGAACAACTCTTGCGCCTGTCAGTGGGTATTATGGACCAGTTGCTGGGATGATTGCTGGGTTCGTTCATATTACATTGGTAAGTCACGTAGTTGTAATGCATGGGGGATTAAACCTTTACAACAATGGATTCGCGGGGGGGTTCGTTGCAGCGGTTCTCGTACCAATTTTTGAAATTTTTGAAGGAATTCGTCAAGATATAAAAGAAAGAAAGGCTGAGGGATAATGACAACAGAAAAGGATTTTGTGAAACGTATCGTGAAAGAAATGGTCGATTATTATTTGTACCATGAATTGTATGATGTAACAGCGCATGTCGTGTATGTACCGCATGAAAAAGCAACGATTACGTGTACAGCGCCGTATACAAAATTACCGAAAGACTTAGATTTATTAGAAGCAGGATTATCTGTGGAAAAACACTTAGAATTAGATTCGATGTATAGCTCTCTGATGGGATCGCATAACCGTGATAAAAACTATTGCATCCTTGGTCAATGTATTGACGATTACGATATTGAAGTGACGGATGAGACGCTTAAGATTATTGTAGAACGACTCTTTTAAGGAGGAGATGGAATGACAACTTTTTATAAAGTAGGAAAAATCGTAAATACACAAGGGCTTCGTGGGGAAGTTCGTGTGATTTCAACGACAGACTTTGCTGAAGAACGTTATAAAAAAGGAACGGAATTAGCCATTTTTAAAGATGGAGAGTTTCTAACATTTGTGACAGTGGCAAGTCATCGTCGTCATAAAAACTTTGATTTGTTAACGTTCGAAGGAATGAACCGTATTGAAGATGTTGAAAAATACAAAGAATGTCTCCTTAAGGTAGCCGAAGAGCAGTTGACTGAACTCGAAGATGATGAGTTTTACTACCACGAAATTATCGGACTTGAAATTGTAACGGATGAAGGAGAAGTACTTGGGGAAGTCACTGAAATTCTTTCACCAGGGTCAAATGATGTCTGGGTTGTAAAACAAAAAGGAAAGAAAGAACTCTTAATTCCATTTATTGAACCAGTCGTTTATAAAGTTGATAAAGAAGAAAAGAAAGCTTATATCCATTTATTGGAAGGGTTGATCGATTAAGATGAAAATTGATGTATTAACATTATTCCCTGAAATGGTGCAAGGTCCGATGACGCAATCGATTATCGGAAAGGCCATCGAAGCAGGAAAAATTGAATTTGAGACAACGGATTTCCGTCAGTTTTCAAACAATAAACATAATCATGTCGACGACTATCCATTCGGTGGGGGAGCTGGGATGCTTCTTAAGGTGGAGCCGATTGACTTGGCGCTTGCGTCGATTCGTGAGCGTTCTCCTGAAACAACACCACGTGTGATTTTAATGGATCCGGCTGGAAAGACTTTTACGCAAAAGGATGCCGAAGAGTTGTCGAAGGAAGAACATTTGGTATTTATTTGTGGTCACTATGAAGGTTATGACGAACGCATTCGTACGCTTGTGACGGATGAATACTCGATTGGAGACTTCGTGTTAACAGGTGGGGAATTAGCCGCAACTGTGATGATAGACGCCACAGTGCGACTCTTGCCAGATGTATTAGGAAATGATGCGTCTGCCGTTGGGGATTCGCATTCGACAGGATTACTGGAACACCCACAATATACACGTCCAAGAGAATATAAAGGAATGGAAGTTCCAGAAGTTCTTTTTAGCGGAAATCACGCGAAGATTGCAGAGTGGCAAATGAAAGAGTCGCTTCGTAAGACGTATTTAAGAAGACCAGATTTACTCGAAAAGTATGAACTCTCAAAAGAAGAAGCAAAGTTACTACAAGAAGTAAAAGAGGAAGAGGGATGCTAGATGACGGAACATCTAAATGCAGAAGAAATTAAAGCATTTCAAGCACTGTTGTCTAAGGACGAAGGGCGTAGTGAAATGGTGCAGCTCTTCAAGTTACTTGGGGATACAACAAGACTGAATATTATTACGCTATTAACACAGCGCGAACCACTATGTGTAGAAGACTTAATGAACTGTACCGGGATGGAGCAGTCTGCGATTTCTCATCAGTTGAAAAAGCTGCGTGCACATCATATTGTGAAGGCCGAAAAAGTCGGGAAACACGTGTGGTATTCGCTGGAGGATCATCATGTGTTAGACCTCTATAACTTAGCAAGCGAGCACTGTTGTGAAGAGCATTCTTCGTAGTTTTTCTATGGAGAAAAATCGTAAAAAAATTGATAAACTTGCTTGCATTTGATAGGCAAGTATGATAGTATATTTCGAGTGAGTGAGACTTCACTCAGAGATAACGATATTCCGCTGATTGGAAAAATGCCAAGTCATGAATGTTTGTTGGAAGGAGAAAAAAACATGAGCAAATTAATCGAAGAATTAACTCAAGAACAATTACGTTCAGATATCCCTTCATTCCGTCCTGGTGACACTGTACGTGTTCACGCTAAGGTTGTTGAAGGAACTCGCGAACGTATCCAAATCTTCGAAGGCGTTGTTATCAAACGTCGTGGTGCTGGCATCAGCGAAACTTACACAGTACGTAAAGTTTCTAACGGTGTTGGTGTGGAACGTACATTCCCATTACACACTCCACGTGTAGCACAAATCGAAGTAGTTCGTTACGGTAAAGTTCGTCGTGCTAAATTATACTACCTACGTAACTTACGTGGTAAAGCAGCACGTATCCAAGAACGTCGTCGTTAATAGAAACACCAAAAGAGATTGGCTTCGGCCAGTCTCTTTTTTTATCTAAAAATAATTTAGAATAATTTTAAGATATCTCTTGACACATGAATGTTCATTCATGTATTATGTGATTAACAAGAAATAGTAAGGAGAGATATCATGGATTTCAAAGAGCTAACACATAACCTAAAACATAAATTTGAACACCTTTTGAATAAAGAAGAAACTCATGAAGGAGAAACATGCCAAGATCATTACTTGCATCATGAAGATCACGACCACGATCACGAGCATGAGCACCATCATGAACATGGACATCGTCAAGGTCACAACCACGATGATAGTAAAGCAGTTATCTTTTATATTGCAGGACTAGTCCTTTACATTATCGGGATGGTTCTTCAATATATGGGGAACGGGATTGCGAATATTCTATTCATTCTAACTGTCATCCTTTCAGGTTACCATGTAACGATGGAAGGTGTTGAAGATACTATTGAAAAAACCAAAAAGAAAGGAAAATTCCAACCGAATGTGCATATTTTAATGACACTTGCGGCAGTTGGCGCAGTGTTAATTGGAAATGCGGAAGAAGGAGCTCTACTGATTTTAATTTTTGCGGGAGCACACTTCCTTGAAGAATATGTTGAAGAGAAAAGCCGTAAGTCGCTAACAGCGTTATTACAAATGAATCCAACGCAAGCACGTCTCATCCAAGAAAATGGAGAAGTGGTTGTCGTTGACGTGGCTAGCTTAAAAGTTGGGGATACATTAGAAGTGTTACACGGGGATCAAGTGCCAATCGATGGAGTCATCACAAAAGGATTAACATCGATTGACGAAGCGACCATTACAGGTGAAAGCATGCCTCGTTCAAAAGGCGAGGGAGATGAAGTGTTCGCGAGTACAGTGAACTTATCAAGCCGTATCGAAATGCGAGTAACTGCAGAAAGTACGGATACGGTCTTTGCGAAAATTATGAAGGTTGTGGAAAATGCTCAAGGTTCAATGAACAAGCAAGCGACCTTTATTCAAAAAATCGAACCAATTTATGTAAATGCCGTTTTAATCCTTTGGCCAATCTTCCTATTATTTGGATATTTCTTAATGGGATGGGATTTAAATACAACACTTTACCGTGGAATGGTTTACCTTATCGGGGTATCTCCATGTGCCTTAGCAGCAAGTGCCGTTCCAGCAACTTTAGCAGCGATGTCTCGTTTATCTAAAATGGGAATTTTAGCAAAAGGTGGAGCAGCCATCTCTCAATTACAAGACCTACGCGTGATTTCATTTGATAAAACAGGTACTTTGACAAAAGGAACTCCAGAGTTGACAGATTACTGGTTTGAAGATGAAACAATGATTCCAGCAGTGGTTGCGATGGAAAAACAATCGACGCATCCACTGGCGCAAGCAGTCGTTCAAAAATTCAGCGACTGGACAGTGCTTGAAGAAGAAATTGAAGTGGAAGTACTTGTCGGACAAGGTGTTCGAAGTGTCGTTCGAAACGAAGAAATTCATATTATTAAATCGATGGATACAGTTGACCGCTCTAATGAAGTTGCGTCTCGTATGAAAGAATGGGCAAGCGAAGGCAAGACAGTTGTAACGGTTGTAAAAAACAATAGAATTGTTGGTTTGATGGCGTTCATGGACCTTCCAAACGAAGCGTCAAAAGCGGTGCTCGATTACTTCAAGAGTCAACAGGTGCATACAACAATGATCACAGGGGATTCAAGAGAAACGGCTGAAATGATTGGGATGAAGCTTGGAGTACAAGAAGTTGTTGCCAATGTATTGCCTGAAGAAAAATTAGAAAAGATTCAGTCTCAAAAAGAACGCTATGGATTAACAGCGATGGTGGGGGATGGCGTGAATGATGCGCCAGCTCTTGCGACAGCAGACGTCGGTATTGCGATGGGAAATGGGACAGATATTGCGATTGAAACAAGTGATATCGTCATCATGAAAAACGACTTACAAAAACTCGTTTCGGCGCATAAGATTAGTAAGAAATTACATCGTGTGATTTTAGAAAATATGATTTTTGCGATGTCAATCGTTGTGATGCTCCTAGTCCTTAACTTCTTTGGATTAACAAACATCGGCTGGGGAGTTATGTTACATGAAGGAAGTACGATTTTAGTACTCTTAAACGGACTACGCTTACTCGCACCCATAGAAGAATAAATGAAAAAGCAGAACTCGGACGCAGAGAAATAAGATTGTCCAAGTTCTGCTTTTTTGCAGTTGTAATCACGCTTGATCAAAACAAACGCGGTATGAATCGCCGGTTGGAATAAGTTCTAGCGGAACATTTGTCCGATAAATACTATATTCAGGGAATTGCTCTAAAAACATTACGAAGTTATTAGGGTAAACACTCAACATCTTCGTAAAAACATTATCTTGATCAATGATGACCGTTTTAATCTCACTGACATCTTTTACCCAAGGTGTCTCCACGTGGAAATAACTTCCCGGTGCAATATGGTACTCATATTTTAAAATTGTGATTGATTGGTCTAGCATCAAAATCCCTCCATTCATTACATCTAAAGTATAGTTGAAATGAATGCGTTTTACAAATATATGTTCACGGATGAGCAAAAACTCCCATAAAAATCGCCGAAAAACAAGTTTACGGTCTAAAAGGCGTCATTTTTTCATAAAAGAAAAGCCTTTAAATCAGAAAATTAGTAAATCTAGCCCACAGAAAGTACAATTTGTGATATAATAAATTTGATGAGTGTGTAGTGTAGGATTTTGGCCAGGCGTGAAAAGAGGCGAAAGCAATGGCGAAACGTGTCACGAAAGATGTCAAGAGTACTGTTGAAACGGAACTTCGAAAAGGAACGAGTAAATCGAGAATTGCCCATTTATTAGGAGTGTCCTATGATGAAGGAGTTCGTATTATTCTGCAGATAAAAGAATCGATTCGTCCGGAAGTCGGCAATCGCATTCGATTTACTTTTAGAGAACAAGAAATGATTGGGATTATCTATAAATTATTGGCGAATAGTGCCATCGTTGTGATTGATTGGAATGAATCCAATACATGCATGAAAGATATTTGTGAATCGCGTACGGTTGTTAATTTCAAAGATATTATAGAATTTTTACCACTAGAGAAAGAATAAAGGTTAGGTTCATGACGAATTGTCATGAGCCTTTTTTTATTTGTGTGCTTTCTAATTGCCCGCCTTTAAAGTATAATGGAAAGGTATAAGACAGGGGAGACGAGTATGAGCGAGGAAAAGAAACAACTAGAAGGACTTTCAGAAGAAGAATTCGAAACGTTTGTGGAGAATGCTATCGATGCCTTCGAAGAGAAAGTACAGAAGAATGAGTATATCGATGAGATTGAAGAGTTTTTCCAATTGTTAGAAAAAGCCAATCGGTGGGATGACCTTAACTTTTATATGGAAGAGGATCAATTGGAATTCCCAACAGAAGCCAGTTATTGGTTGTGGAAAATCAAAGTAGCGATTCATAATGAACAGTTTAAGCAAGTAGAAGCATGGCTCATTCACGATGATGTGATTGCTGCACTTGGAATGGATAAGGTTCTAGAGTGTACACTGCTCTGCGAGAAGGAAAAGAATCGTTTTACTCAAGCAGAAGTCGAGAAGCTTCAACAATTAAGTGCACGTTTGAAAAAAGACGAACCATTAACAGAAGAGCAGAATGACTATATGGCAACAACTTTGATGTTGATGCAAACACAATTGAAATGGACCGTTATCGAAGCCTTTCTGATGAGCCCTTTGACACAACTGTTTTGGAAAGGGTTCTTAATAGAATGTTGGTTAACGGATGGGAAGACTGCAAAGATTCGATACTATGATGCGTTTAGCGAAAAGGTGGTCGAAGTCGATAAAGCAGAAGTGGTTTCGGTCTATGATCATCCAGTATTTGTAGACATTGAACGGCTGATTGATACGCAAAACGCTTTGGAAGAAGAGATGAAAGAACTGTTATTGCAAAAGGCGCAATCCGATTTTCTTCGCGTTAGTCCATTTTTGGACCGTTATTTCAGTGATGGAGCTGAGTGGCTAGAGATACAGCTACAACGAGAGAATTTATTATTAAGCTTGTACGAGAATGATGAGACATTTATTTGTTCTTTGAAGGCATAGTTTCAGTGTAATGAGACAAAACAGAGTATAATAAAGGTACATTAAAGGGGGAGTTCACATGGAAAGTGGAATTGTAAAATGGTTTAACAACGAAAAAGGGTATGGATTTATCAAAAATACAAAAACGGATGAAGATATTTTTGTGCATTTCACAGGAATTGCACAAGAAGGATTCAAGTCGTTGATAGAAGGCCAACAGGTGACTTTTGAAATTACAAGAGGAGCACATGGCGTTCAGGCGACGCATGTGGTCGTCGTCGGAAATGATTAAAGTCTATACGGACGCGGCCGTGAATGGAAATCCAGGAGACGTAGGATTGGGAGTTCTCGTACTAAAGGATGGAGAACAGAAGCCGTTTAAGATTTCTGTGGAAGAAAAAATGGATAATCATTTAGCGGAATTCACAGCTATCGACTGGGCATTGGGCTGGTTATTAGAGGAAGGGGTTCAGGAAGAACTGATCTTCATGCATACTGATTCCAAGGTGACCGCTGATGCGATTGAAAAAAATTATACGAAAAAAGAAGCGAATCGAATCGTTTTAAAGGAAATTCAAAAGAAGCTGAAACACTTCCCGCAATTATTTGTAAAGTGGATTCCTGAAAGTGAAAACAAGGGTGCGGACCAATTAGCAAGACAAGCCCTCCAACAAACGATTGGAAAGTAGTAAAGGAGCAATGAAATGAACGAAAAAACACTCTATTTTAGTAGTTTATGTCCAGATACAGCACCGTTTAAAGCGGCAATGGAAAGACTGGGCGTAACCGCTCGTGAAGTGGATATTACAGCAAGTATGAGCAATTTAAAAGAATTCTTGAGATTAAGAGATAATGAAGAAGTATTTACTCCGCGTAAAGAACAGGGAATGGTGGGAGTTCCGTGTCTTGTCTCTGGTGGAGAGTATATTTTTGAAGTGAGCGACCTCGAAGAAAGGTTTGCCAAGTAGTGGAAGAATTAAAGAATAACGTCATTCCACTGTACTTTTTAGGAATGAATGGGCTGCTTTTTGTATTGATGGGCTTTGATAAGCTATGTGCCGTCATGAGAAAGTGGCGCGTTCCGGAAAAAACACTTCTTGGGATTGGTTTATTTGGTGGAGGCTTTGGTGGGCTTCTTGGGTTAGTGATTTTTAACCATAAAAAGCGAAAACACTATTTTATGTGGACATTCCTATTGAATATCGCAATATGGGGTATCCTTTATTATAGTTTATGGCTTAGAAAGTAGGGCTCATGGAGAAACAAGAACGTTTTTATTTTGATGTTTGGATTGCACTTCTTAGTACGTTAGCGGGAATGGTCAATGTTGTCACACTATTACTATTTTTCACGCCAACAACGCACTTTACTGGAAATATTACGCAATTTGTTTTGTCCTTCAATGAAGAAGAATGGGGGACAATACTCCATTTACTAGGAATGATTCTCTGTTTTTCTGGTGGCGGCGTCTTGTCGGGATTTCTGTTTTCGAAGAAAAAATTTGAACAGACAAAACGGTATGGAGTATTATTAATGATGTTCGGAAGTATGATGCTTCTATTATTTCTGTTTGGAGTCCGCGACGAGAAATGGTTATATTTCTTCTCGTTTGTTGTCGGAACACAAAATGGGATGTTTATTTACTACCATGGAATTATCGTACGAACATCTCACTTTACAGGCTATTTAACCGATATTGGAGTGGTTCTTGGGCGATTGATGCGCGGTCAGATTAAGGATCGTTGGAAAGTGCTCTTTTATTTTACGAGCATGCTGTTCTTTGGAATTGGCGTCACGGTTTCATACCAGCTATTTCAATCCTTTGGGGCAGCAACAATCATCGCTGTAGGAATTGGATATATTCTCGTTGGATTGTATTATTTTAGTTTCCGTAAAGCATTTTTACATAAATAGGAGGAAAACAATGAAAGCTTTAGTTGTAGTGGATATGCAAAATGATTTTGTCGATGGAGTGCTTGGCTCAAAAGAAGCCGTAGCCATTATCGACCATGCCGTTGAGGTGATTGAAAATTTCGATGGAAAGGTATTTTATACACTAGATACTCATAGTGAAGACTATCTTCAAACAGAGGAAGGACGTCACTTGCCAGTCGTGCACTGCGTGAGAGGGTCTAAAGGATGGGAGTTAAATCCACAAATCCAAAAAGCCTTAGAGAGTCGTCATGCAAAAGGCGTTGAAAAACCAACATTTGGATCAGAAAAATTAATGGAACTCATTCAAAAAGAAGTGCGAGATTTAGAAAGCATTACACTCATTGGAATCTGTACAGATATTTGTGTGATTAGTAATGCACTTCTTGCTAAAGCGCATTTTGTCAATGTACCAGTGAATGTCGTTGCAAGTGCCTGCGCAGGAGTAACGCCAGCGTCACACGATAACGCGTTAAGCGCCATGAAGATGTGTCATATTAACGTCGTTGAGTAGGAGGTAGCGATGAGAGAACAAAATCCAAAAGACAGAATTAGAGAAATGTCCGTATTGAATCTTATCATGGTGATTGGGATTGCTATCGGATTTGGAATTGGGATGATTATTGACAATGTCATTGGCGGGATTGCACTCGGGATGTTAGGAGCGTTTATTTGCCGCTTATTATACATTCGTAAAAAATATAAAGAAATCAATCCTAAAGATAAGAAAGAGTAGGCACATTTGTTGCGCTACTCTTTTTTCGTTGTCATAATGAAGGAAAATGAACGGAGGGATATCATGGAACAATTTGCAAAAGATGTAAGCCAATTTGTGGAAACAACTGCTGAGAAAGTAGAAGCGTTAATCGGTGAAGGAAAGGAAGTCGTTCTTTTCGTAGGACGTCCAACTTGCCCATACTGCCGTCGTTTTG
>CAUQUY010000030.1:0-15199 GCA_963521405.1 uncultured Streptococcus sp. | reverse complement strand
TTTCGTAGAGCCCCTTTGAAGCTCAGTAGGATTGAGACCCAAGACTCAATCCGGTGTAGCTATTGTCACCACTATGAAGATCTCCGAAATAACACGTAGTGTTTTTGAACAGCTCCTCACCAACAAAAAAACAGGCTCCTTTTTAGGAACCTGTTTAAGTTGAAATTACAACCATTTTGTATAGTCTTCGTCATCCATCGCTTCAACACTACCGAGTAGGTACCCATTGCCGACCTGCGAGAAGAAGTCATGGTTACTCGTCCCAGTTGAAATCCCGTTCATCACAATCGGATCCACATCTTCAGCAGTATCCGGGAACAATGGATCGAACCCTAAGTTTTGAAGCGCCTTATTCGCGTTATAACGAATAAACACTTTCACTTTTTCAGTCCAACCAACTTGGTCATAGATAGATTGTGTATACTTCACTTCGTTTTGGTAAAGTTCCAAGCATAAGTTGTATACCCACATCTTCATTTCTTCTTGTTCTGATTCAGACAATTCATTGTAGCCTTGTTGGAACTTGTAACCTGTATAAGTTCCGTGAACTGACTCGTCACGAATGATTAACTTGATGATTTCAGCTACGTTAGCAAGCTTGTTGTTTCCTAAGTAATAAAGTGGTGTAAAGAATCCACTGTAGAATAGGAATGTTTCAAGCATTGTTGACGCTACTTTCATCTTCAAGGCATCTCTACTTTGATAGATTTCGTTAATTTTTTTCGCTTTGAATTGTAAGTATTCATTATTGTTTGTCCATTCGAAAATATCTTCGATTTCTGCTTTTGTATGCAATGTACTGAAGATTGTTGAGTAACTTTTCGCATGAACTGATTCCATGAATTGAATATTATTCCATACTGCTTCTTCGTGTTGAGTGCGCACATAATCTTTCATTAAGCTTGCACCTTCTTCTGATTGAAGTGTATCTAATAATGTTAATCCACCGAATACTTTCCCTACTACATCTTTTTCTTCTGGAGATAATGTTCTCCAGTCGTCCAAGTCGTTTGATACTGGAATACGTGTATCTAACCAGAATTGCTCTGTTAGTTTTTCCCAAGTTAATTTATCGATCATGTCTTCAACTTGGTTCCAGTCAATCGCTTTATAGTACTCTACGGGTTGCGTAGAATTTTGAGAAAGAATCTCATTAAAATATCGTTTTGTACTCATGAGCTTTTGTCCTTTCTTTCGTATTCCCATTAAATGCTACAGCTTTCGCAAGCATTACTTCCGATTTCATCGTTGTTTTCTGTAAATGTACGTACATAGTAGATTGACTTGATGCCTTTATTCCACGCATAGTGACGTAAAATGTTTAAGTCACGTGTTGTCATCTTGTTTGTACGTCCTTCTTTCCATTCGTATAATCCTTCAGGAAGTTCTGAACGCATGAAGAGTGTCAAACTCATCCCTTGGTCGATATGTTTTTGAGCCGCTGCGTATACATCGATTACCTTACGCATATCGATATCGTACGCTGATTTGTAGAATGGTAAAGTGTCATTTGATAATAATGGAGCTGGGTAATAAGTCTTACCAGTCTTCTTCTCTTGACGTTCTTCAATTAAACGAGTGATTGGGTGTAATGAAGCACTTGTTTCGTTTACGTAGCTGATTGAACCTGTTGGCGCAATTGCTAAACGGTTTTGGTGATATAATCCACCGCTCATCACGTCTTCTTTTAATTGTTTCCAATCTTCTACAGTTGGGATTGGAAGTTTCGCAAAGATTTTCTTCACCTTTTCAGATTGAATTTGTACCTCTTCAGCAACGTAGCTATCGAAGTATTCACCTGTTGCGTATTTAGAACGTTCGAAACCAACGAATGATTTACCACGTTCTTTAGCAATCTTGTTACTTGCTTTCAATGTGTAGAAGTTTAACATTCTGAAGTATAAATCAGTTGCTTCGATAGACTCAGGTGAGCCATATTCCATTTGATTTAATGCAAAGAATGTGTGTAATCCCATCGCTCCTAGACCGATAGTATGTGCTTTGCTATTTCCGTTTTTAACAGTTGGAACAGCATCGATACTTGAGTGATCTGTTACAAACGTTAACGCACGAACAGCTACATCTACAGAGCGTTCGAAGTCAGGAGATTTCATTAAGTTCACGATGTTTGTTGAACCTAAGTTACAGCTAATATCTGTTCCTAAGTGTTCATATTCTTGAGCATTGTTAATGACTGAAGGCTCTTGAACTTGTAGGATTTCAGAACATAAATTACTCATAATAATCTTTCCATCGATTGGGTTTACACGGTTTGCTGTATCGATGTTCACCACATATGGATATCCAGATTCTTGTTGTAGTTTACTAATTTCATTTTCTAAGTCACGCGCACGTAATTTAGATTTGCGGATTTCAGGGTTGTTCACCATGTTGTCATATTCTTTAGTGATGTCCACATATGAGAATGGCACACCGTAAATACGTTCCACATCGTATGGGCTGAATAAGTACATAATGTCGTCGTTTTTGATCAATTCATAGAATTTATCTGGAACAACAAGACCTAGTGATAATGTCTTCACACGCACTTTTTCATCCGCATTTTCTTTTTTCGTAGATAAGAACGATACGATATCTGGGTGGAATACGTTTAAGTAAACCGCACCGGCACCGTTACGTTGACCTAATTGGTTTGAGTAGCTGAAACTATCTTCTAATAATTTCATAATTGGAACGACACCACTTGATGCATTCTCAATTTTCTTGATTGGGTCACCTGCTGCACGAACGTTAGACAAGCTTACCCCTACTCCTCCCCCAATTCTTGATAATTGAAGAGCTGAGTTGATTGTACGACCGATACTGTTCATATCGTCTGTTGTTTGAATTAAGAAACATGAAACGAGTTCCCCACGACGTTTTCTTCCGGCATTCAAGAATGTTGGTGTTGCTGGTTGATAACGTTGTGTAATCATTTCTTCTGCTAAATCATGTGCTAATTGCTCATCGCCATCTGCTAAGAAAAGAGCGTTAAATACAATACGATCTTCAAAACGTTCTAAGTAACGTTGACCATCGTTTGTCTTCATTGCATATTGTTTGTAGAACTTAAATGCAGACATGAATGAACGGAAACGGAATTTTTTCTTGTACGTTTCTTTCATTAATTTCTTAACGAATTTACGGTTGTATTTCCCTAAAAAATCTGCTTCTAAATAATCGTGTTCAATTAAGTAATCCAGTTTTTCATCTAATGTATAGAAGAAAACTGTATTTGGGTTTACGTGTTCTAAGAAGAAGGCACGAACCGCTTCACGATCTTTATGCAATGGAATTTTCCCATCAACTGGACGGTTTAACTCATTGTTTAATGCGAAGTATGTAACTTCTTGAGTCTTGTTAATTAATTTTGGACTATCCAATCTCTCTCACCTTTTCTATTAGTATTTGTACATCTTTATCTGTACCTTGATTTTCAAAGCAATGCAGCAATGGAATCTGGTATTTAGCCGCCAACGCTCTGGCATTGGAACAAAAGCTCGTATTGAAATTGCGATTTCCTGAACCGGCAACCCCTTTTAATAGCGCGCGATTCTCGCCAAAATCAATAAATTCATAAAAAAAATTCGCCACTTGCTCTCCATAAGTTGGTGTAATGACGATATAAGGTTCTTCCATTTGTACTGTAGGATTTTTCCTAGAAATTTCGATAAAATCCCAGTTCAATTTTTTTACGAATTGTCTTGTCTTTCCAGTTAGCGATAAATAAACGACTTTCACGAATACTCCATTTCTGAATTCGAAATACAGCTAAATGCATTTCTAGCTCACTTGAAACTCACGAAACTAATTATAGCCAGCCTAGAAGTTTTTTGCAACATTTTAACAACATTTTGTATTGTTTTTTTTACGAAACACAAAATATAGTGACTCTAGCTATTCACCACCGACATTTAGTGTACGCAAAAAATCAAGTAAAATGATTGACAGAAACGGTCGACGACTGTAGACTAAACCTATAGAAAGGAGTTCTATTTATGACAGAATTTCAACCAATGAGCCCTTCTGAACGTCAAATTATGCGTGTCTTATGGGCAAACCCAAACAGCACAAGCGGATATATTATCAAGCAATTGCAACGCTCATTTTCGTGGAGCGACTCGACGATTAAAACCCTCATTATCCGTTTAACAAAAAAAGGATATATTCAAATCGATGATCGAAAGAAACCATTCCACTACTCTGCGACGATTTCTGAGAAAGCACAACTCGACCAAGAGACCGATGTGCTTCTAGAACAAGTTTGCCATAAACAGAATGGAAATTTATTACATACACTGATCGATAAGGCCACTTTGAGCCAAGATGATATTCAAGAATTAGTGAATGCCTTAAAAGAGAAAGCTGCTAGCGCACCTATCACGGTTGCATGTAACTGCCTACCAGGACAATGTAATTGCCATCACCATCACAAGTAAAATAAAAACCTATTGCTTAAAGCCACACTGACTTTAAACAATAGGTTGTTTTTATTTTTAATTATCTCACATCTTAATGTTTAAGATAGTCCTTCGCGTCCTTAAAGAAGCTAGCAATAATCATGACGATAATAATCCCAATTGGAAGTGCCGCGATAATCGCAACAGATTGTAAGTTATACATTGAGTTTTCTGAGAAAATCAATGCGATTGGGAACAAGATAAATACAAGTGACCAGAACATGCGGACACGCTTATCACTACCATGTGTATGCTCTAATTCTTTATAAGAATAAGCAGACACTACAAGTGTTAAAGCGTCGAATGTTGTCGCGTAGAATGCAATCATCGTTACAGCCAGTAATAATAATCCAATGTTAGCTAACGGCATTGTCTCAAAAATCTTCAAGATTGCCCCTGCGTAATCCGCGTTATTACTTAGAATTCCTGTAATATCCACCCCATGTTTTAACTGTTGCGCTAAGCCATAGTTTCCAAGGATGATAAACGCTGTAAATGTCCCAGCAATTCCCCATGCGTATCCACCAAGAACAGTATTTTTAACCGTACGTCCTTTTGAAATACTACCGATGAAGAACGGCGTCGCTACACACCAAACCATCCAATAAGACCAATAGTAAATGGTCCATTTTTGTGGGAAACTTGTTTCGCGAAGCGGATCAAGCCACGTAGACATTCCGATAAAGTTTTGGACAAGGTTTCCAAGAGCGCTGAATCCTGTTTCTAAAATGTACACTGTTTCTCCACCAAAGAATAAGAAGTATCCTAGTAAGGCAAAGAATAAATAAGTACAAATAGCTGCCAATTTAGAAACGGCATCCATTCCAAGCATTACAGTACTTGTATATACAGCAGCGATTAATAATAATACTACAATCGTGATAATCTTCGAATTTTGAATCCCAAACACTTGGCTCATCGCCGCTGAAAGAAGCGGTGTTGCTAGCGAGAATGTTGTCGCAGTACCCGCGATTAACGCGAAGATGGCAATCAAGTCGATGGTTTTCCCCATCCAACCGTCAACTTTGTCTCCAAGAAGGGGACGACAAGCTTCAGAGAATTTTTGTTTCTCTACTTTACGATTATGCAACATAAATCCAAAGGCCACCGCAAGCATGATGTAGAAGCCCCATGCGATTGGTCCCCAGTGGAATAATGGGAATGTGGACGCCCATTTTTGCACGCTACCGAGTTCTCCAAGATAAGATTCTTGTGCGTATAATGCCCATTCGATCATCGCATAGAACACGATATCTGCTGCCATCGTAGACGTAAAAATCATCACACCCCATTTAAAGTTGGAATACTCGACTTTACTATCTTCTCCACCTAGAACGATATGTCCGTATTTTGAAAAAGCCACATACACAGTACAAAGGAATACACCCACTGCAAGCATTGCATAATAAATACTGAATTGGTCTCCTAAGAAACCGCGAACGCCTTCTAGAACGGCTGAACTTACTTCTGGGAAAACCATAAAGAGAATTCCTAATACCACTACTCCGAAGAGTGGAACTAGTGTTGCAACCCAGTCTATCTCATCACGGAGATTTTTCTTTTCGATTTCATTATTCATGATTATCCTCCTCTAGAACACTCTTGTAAGAGTCATCTACTGCTACTAATTCTTCAAGGCTATCGATTTCCACGATATCCCCTTCTTGCATTGGATAAATACCCATTTCATATTCATCTGGATAGCAGAACATCGCCACATCATCCCAGTAAATATCATGATTTTTCTTTTCTTCAAATTCGATTTCAAGATGACGTTTTAACTGTTGCCCGTCTTCCTTCGTCCAACGAGAAATGCTAAATAACTGCCATCCCTTTTGACCACCTGTACGGCTACAACTTGTAACTACACCGTTGTCATCCACTTGCATCAACCATTCGTCGGTGCCATTTTCTACTGGAATACACGCATATCCAGAACGTGTATACTCTGGATGTAGTATTTCACTGTTGTAGATTAATTGGTCGCCATCTAGGATAATCACTTCTTCTAAATGGTCACGAACTACATACAGTGATGAAATATTATTAGCGACATCAAAGTATGGATTTTCAACGATGTTAATTTCTGGATAGTCTGCTTTAAGTTCAACAAACTTCTCTTTTAAATAGCCTACTACGACATAAATTTCATAGATCCCTTGTTCATGAAGTGCACCAATAACAGTGTCAATCATTCGTTTTCCATTTACTTTTACAAGCGGTTTGGGAATGGTGTTTGTAATAGGACGCATTCTTGTCCCTTTACCCGCAGCCATAATAATCGCTCGTTTTACTGTGTTTGTCATTATTTTTCCTCTTTTGCTAATTCTTCTTGCACAATGCGGTAGAAATCTTTGGCATAACGGTATTGCATTAATGAATACTCACCAAAGTCAACACCGAGTGTACGTTTATATTCACACCAGTTGCTCCAAAGCATTCCGCTAATCGCCATATACGCATAGATTTTTACACGTGTCATCTTCTCGCATTTTCCTTCAAAATAAAGGTCGATGAGTGCATCCGCCTGCTTTCGGTCATATCCTGCGTAAATACAGAACATTGCAATATCAATATGCGGATCTTGCATTCCAGCGTATTCCCAGTCAATCAGACGAATGTCTCCCTCTTTTGTAAATAAGAAGTTGTCATAGACTGAATCGATATGACTTAATACGGGCTCTGATTTATATTTTTCAACGAAGCTCTTGAGTCCAAGAATCTTCTTCTGCATTTCAGCATGGTCTTTATAATAAGAAGTTTGACCATTCCACAAGCTTTGATAAAACTCAATTTGCTTAAATGGATCAAAAGTATGCTTCACTTTTAATTTTGACTGATGGAACTCACGAAGCTTCGCCATACAGCGCTGTAAATCTTTTTTATTCGTGCTATCGCATGAACGCGCTCCGTCTAGATACGCCGTAATCTTATATCCATTGTCTGGATTCATATACACCACATCATCGCAAATTTGCTTACCTTCTAGAACGCTATACACATCTGCTTCTTCCTTACGATTGATGAGATGGTCTGTTCCTTCTCCTGGAATACGCATAATGTATTTTTGACCCTTACAAGTAAATAGGAAGCTACGATTCGTCATTCCTTTTTTCAACACTTCGATATTGACGATTTCATCAAGCGTTACTCCTAGAGCCTTCGAGATTTGCTGTAAGGCATCCGTTTCTAAGTGCGAAGATGACTTATCGAGTTCACGGAGTTGTTCATACGTATTGATTTCAAAGACGGTTGAGTCATCCATTAGTTTAGAATAAACTGTATATTTTCTATTCTCGTCTTCAAGCGTTACTTCCCAGAATGACTTCTCATGTCTTTCTTCAGCAGCCGCAGCGTTTAATTGTTTAGACACAGACTTTGCATCTTTCTCTGTTAAATAACAAATGCCATATGGACGATTTCCTTTTCCTCTTTTATCACTTGTAATAATTTCTTGTTTCTTATTCACTCTAAAGAAGCTTTGTTCCACCTCTTCTTGGCCAAGTAAATACCATGAATACAATTCATCTGTATCAAATGGCGATTCCTTACACCATAAGTCACAAGGAACGATATACGTATTGCCTAGAATTCCTGCAACACGCTGTAATGAATAGAAATTATTTTTTGTTGCATAGTCTCTATTCACGGCGAGTTTCACTTGATAGTCATCCATTAAGTACTCGTATTGCTCTTTCATAAAGCCAACAACTACGGTAATGTCCGTAATTCCTACTGCTTGTAATTGTTTAATTAGGCGTTCAATCAGCGGCTCTTTCTTCACTTCAAGAAGCCCTTTTGGCGTTTCAGTATTGATTGGAACCATACGCATTCCAAATCCTGCAGCCAAAATAACAGCATTCTTAGGTTTGTTTTTCTTAAAGAGCGTCTTCGCTTTACTTGTTAGATTAAATTTATCATCTACAAGTTCAAGTTCTCTGAGTCGTTTTAATTCACGATTCACGAGACCAAGCGAATAGCCTGAAAGCTCTGCTAATTCTCTTTGATTTTGAATATCTTGTTGTTTAATAAGTTTTAGTATATCGAGATTTGTTTTGTTCATATTATTTACCTCTCGTATTTTTGTGAACAACATTAGTATACTTTGTTCCCTTACAAACTGCAAGTTTTTCGAGGTAAAGAAATGTTTAAGAACATAAAAAAAAGACTAGAGAAGAAAAGCTCTTCCCTAGCCAACGAAATCGATATTCAGTTGCATCGATAAAATACCTGCTTCACTCTTTAAGTAGAAGCCGTATTTATCCATGCTATAATCAATGACATTATGTTGATCAAACATCATCGCATAGTGACTAGCAAAAGCCATTTCCCCAATATTTGTCTCAAAAATTTGGTCATACTTTGGAGGCAGAATTTCTTTTTGCTCTTTCTTTAATACCACTAAATGATATTTATCGTACACTTGGCAATGGCATCCAACCATCCCTTCATAAAAAGGGCTATCGCCATCGACATAATCCATGACAAAGAACACATCTGTTAAGCCGCGCTCTTGTAGCATTGCATCTAACTTATTTTTTGCTGCTTCAGTAACTGTAAATTCCATACCCATTCCTCTTTCTATCAAAAAAGGAGACCAGTGTCCCCTTCAATGATTATTGTTCTTTTGATTCTTCGTTTTCAGATTTTTTAACACGATCTTTGATAATAGCATCAAGTGATGGTGGTGTCACTTCGATGTGAGTTGGTGTATTTAATACGATATCCCACTCTTCGTTTTTAATCATGTCTAATTGTGTTTGTGTTAAGATTTGAAGACGTTGACGGAAAATACGTGTTTCTTTCTTAATTAAATCTGTTTCACGGTTAATTTCTGTTGCTTTTTCAGCCGCTTCTCTCAACATTGCTTGTGCTGCTTTTTCAGCTTCAAACACGATGATTTCAGCGTCTTTACGTGCGTTTTCGCGAAGACGATCTGCTGCTTCTTGTGCAACAAGGATTGATTTATTCAATGTTTCTTGAATAGAGTTAAAGTATTCTACTTTTTCTTCGTTGAATTTGACGCGTTTTTCTAAATCTTTATTATCGCGAATTAACGTTTCTAATTCTTTCTTCACTTCTTCCAAGAAGTCATTTACTTCTTCTGGATCGAATCCTTTGAATTTTGTTGAAAAGTCTTTGTTATGAATATCGTTTGGTGTAATAGCCATTGAAAAAATCCCCTTTATTTTTTATTCTTTTCTAGTAATCCTAGTTCTACTTTAATCTTATCTTTCTTTGTACGCCCTTCAATCTTTTGAATTTGAAGGCGACCGTATCCACGAATGGATACAATATCTAAAATTTCCAGCATAAAGTCAGGTCTGTTCTCTTCAGTCCAGTTCACCTTTACTTTACCACTTTCAATCATTTCTTTTGAACGCTGTCTTGACACATTAAATACGGAAGCAATCACCGTATCGAGTCGAAGCGAACTAACGACTGTTTGTACCGCAGTCCAATGATCCACTGGTACAATCAATTTTGTATAGTCGACTTCTTCAAGTCGGACAGCCACTTTCCCAATTTTTTCTAACTGTTGTCTGATATATTCCTTCATATTTTGAGCGCAGAATAATTGCCAGTCTTCTCCGTTTGAAATAATATCGCCAATCAAGCTACGGTCAAACCCAAGGCTCATCAGTGACCCTAGAATCTTTCCATGCCCAAGTGTCGCAAATTTCTTCGGATATTGAATATGAAATAGAGCATTTTCGAAATCCTCTGAAGTTGGCTCATAATATTCCGGACAAATCATACAACGTTTCCGTTCAGCATCAATATACCCGCCATCAAAATAATAACGAACATCGTCATATTGACCCACAATCGCCTCCACAATAAACTGTTGGCGTGGATCAAGATAATTCGTCAATACTGGCGCATACTGCAAACGTACTTCTTCTACCCATTCTTCCACTTGTTTAAGAAAAGACAATTCCTCTTTTCTAAAGTGTTGTTCTACACCATTTCCCATTTTTTATACTCCAAAAATTTTTGCGACAATAAATAATAGTACTCCTACAGCAACGTAAATCGTTAAAATAGACGTTACTAATGCTAAACTATATTTTCCAAATCGTACATCTTTAAATAATGATACATACGGACGGCAACAAGCATCTAATAAGTCCGCCAAGAACATTGGAAGATATAGATGCCAATAAATATTTAATCCATAAAGGATTAGCATAAATTGATAAACCCCTGCTACTGCTGTTATCACTCTAATAATTTCTAAACCCACTAAGTTACACTCCTCTAAAATTCAGTGTGACGGAAGGTTTCAACCATCTCGTCATCAAAAATTCCTTGTACTTGGAAATTTGCAGGAGAACAGATGAAGATTTCATCTCTCACCTTTTGTACGTCTCCATTAATAGCATACGCCACACCGACCACAAAATCAATGACGCGTTTGGCATCTTTTGGTTCCATACGTTTAAAGTTAATAAGCACTGCTTCGCCCTTTAAAAGCGCATCTGCAATGCGTTCTGCTTCAGAATACACGCTTGGTTCCATCACATAAATCTTAGATGTTTTCTTTACTCCCGGACTTTGGAACGGAACTACATTTGACGTATTTCTTGAACGTGTTTCTGGAGCCGTCTGTTCTACAGGTTCTTCATAGTAATCCATTTGATTGTCTTCTTCGTAGTAGTCACCTTCTGGACTTAAGAAGTTTTTTAAACTATTCATGAATCCCATTAATCTTCCTCCCTTTCAAACCAGCTTGTACCAATTCGAATATGCGTCGCACCACATTCAATCGCAGCCTCAAAGTCTCCGCTCATCCCCATGCTAAGGTATAACGGTACTTCTAAGCCTTCTTCCTTTTCTATTGTTTTAGCAATTTGTGCTAAACGCGAAAAAAAGAAGCGAATTTCTTCATCGCTTGCGTCAAATGGTGCCATCGTCATCAAACCAACAATACGAATCTTCTCATATTGTTTGCTTGCTCTATAAGCATCCCGTGCCTCTTCGGGTGTGAATCCATGCTTAGACTCTTCCCCAGACACGTTAATTTCTAGCATACAATCTAAAGGCTGCTCGAGACGTTTTTCAATCTCATCCATAATCGAAAGGCGGTCAATAGCATGAAATAAATCGATACGATTCACTACTTGCTTCACTTTTCTTTTTTGAAGTGGCCCAATTAAATGCCAGATGATGTCTTCTTGCGGAAACTGTTCTTGTCGTTCTAATAGTTTTTCGACACGATTCTCCGCAAAATGTCGAAATCCTAAATCGTACATTTCTTGAACCTCGCGAGCGGTACGATTTTTCGTTACAACAATCGGACAAACTTCCGTAGATAGTCTATGAACTTGGTTACAAGAAGATGCAACCAAGTTCATAATACGACTTACATTCTGTTTAATGATACTCATTAATTTCTGTTTCTTTTTCTGAAGAATGGCGGAGTATCTAATCCATCATTTTCAGTTTGTTTTGGCTCAACTGGAGCTTCTACGAAGTTACTTTGAGCGAATGGTGAATCAGCTTCTGTTGAAGAAGTAGTTTCACGTACAGTTGTTTCGCGACGGATATCCCAGTCTCCAAATAAATCTTTCTCAGGTTTCTTTTCTTCCACTGGTTGTGGTTTTGAAGGAACTTGTTTTTCTTGGAAAGTTTGAGGGTTATTTCCTAAATCTTTGCGAGTTGCTGTGCTATTCGCGAATGGTGAACGACTAGCGCGCGTTGCTGACTTTTTTTCGTGCTTACGCTCCTCGTCAATTCCTGTTGCGATAACAGTAACGATTACTTCATCACCTAAGTTTTCGTTGATTGAAGTACCGAAGATAATGTTTACTTCACTTGTTGAAGCTGCTGCAACGATATCTGATGCATCTTGTGCTTCGAATAATGTTAAGTCAGAACCACCAGTGATGTTTAATAGGATTTGTTCTGCACCATCGATAGATACTTCTAATAATGGAGAAGAAATAGCTTTCTTCGTAGCTTCTGCAGTACGGTTTTCACCACTTGCAACACCAATACCCATTAATGCTGAACCTTGATCTTTCATCACTGTCTTCACGTCAGCGAAGTCCAAGTTTACGTAACCTGGTGCAGTGATTAAGTCAGAGATTCCTTGTACCCCTTGACGTAATACGTTATCTGCTTCACTGAAAGCTTCTAACATAGGAGTCTTTTTATCAACGATTTCTAATAAACGGTTATTTGAAATTGTTACTAATGTATCTACGTTTGCTTTTAATTGTGCAACACCTTCTGCAGCGTAGCGACCACGTTTTGGTCCTTCGAAGCTAAATGGACGTGTAACAACACCCACTGTTAATGCGCCTAATTCTTTCGCAATACGAGCAACAACTGGTGCAGCACCTGTACCAGTACCGCCACCCATACCAGCAGTAACGAAGATTAAGTCTGCTCCAACTAAAGCTTCGCGAATTTGTTCTTCACTTTCTTCAGCTGCTTTAAGACCGATTTCAGGTAATGAACCTGCACCTAAACCTTTAGTAAGTTTTGGTCCTAATTGAATTTTTGTTTCTGCTTCTGAGTTTCTTAAAGCTTGAGTATCTGTGTTCGCTACGATGAACTCTACACCTTGTACTCCTTCTGAAATCATACGGTTAACAGCGTTGTTACCAGCACCACCAACACCAATGACTTTAATGACTGCGCCATCTAAATTTGTATCGAATTCGAAATCCATTATATTTCCTCCTTGGTTCTCATCTTAATTTTCGTCAATAAACATTTTAAAGAAGTTCTTCACTTTCGCTCCAAACCCTTGTTCTTCACCAGTTGGTTCTTGTTCATACTCTTGTGGTTGTTGAACAGGAGCCGTTGGTTGCACTTGTACAGGAGCACTTTGTGGAGTGCTTTGTACTGGGCGAGGTTCTGTTACCGGTTTACCCTTTTGAGCAATACGGTGAACATCATCTAAGCTTGCAGCGTATTTGATTAACCCCATACTTGTTGCGTAAATAGGATTTCTCATTCCCATTTGCTCTGGAATATAAGTTTTCACTTGTACTCCGAAAATTTCTTGTGCTAACTCTTGAACTCCTGCTAGTGAAGAAGCTCCACCTGTTAACACAATTCCCCCTGGAAGTTTTAAAGCTTCCACTTGGTCTAGTGCACGTTTTACAGTTTCAAAGGTTTGAACCACACGTGCTTCGATGATTTCTGATAAGTAATGTTCATCTACTTTGACTGGATCCTTCTTACCAATTGTTTCTACTGGGAAGAATTCATCCGCACTCGTTTCTGATGAAATCGCATATCCGTATTCACGTTTAATACGTTCTGCATTTTCAAAGCTTGCATTCAAGATGATTGAGATATCTTTAGATACGAAATCTCCACCTTCTTGGTCCACGAATGAGAATTTTAATTGGTTATCGTGCATTACTGAAGCACTTGTTTGTCCACCACCCATATCGATAAGGACAGTACCAAATTCTCTTTCACCTGGTGTTAATGCGACTTGGCTAATCGCTAATGGTTGGATAACCATTTCTTCGATATTTAAGCCAGCTTTGTCAATACAACGTTTAATGTTGTGTACGATCGTCTTAGGACCGGTAATCATGCTCGCAAACAATTCAAGACGAACACCAATCATTCCGCGTGGGTCTTTAATTCCATCAAATCCATCTACGATAAATTCTTCTGGAATCACAGAGATGATTTCACGTTCAGGTGCTACTGAACGAACTTTCGCTGCGGAAATAACGTTGTACACATCCACATCTGTAATTTCTCTATTTTCACTTGATACGGCAATCATACCGTGACAAGGTTCGATTGAGATTTGATTACTTGGAATCCCAACGATAACATCCTTGATTTGAATGTTTGATTTTTGTTCTGCTTGTCGAACTGCTTTACGAATAGATTCAACTGTTTCGTCAATATCTACGATGACTCCACGGCTTAATCCTTCTGATTTTTCATTGCCGACTCCAATAATATTTAATTGCCCTCTGACATACTCAGCTACTACAACCTTTATTGAAGTGGTTCCAATATCTAAACTCACATAAATTCCCTGATTTTTCACGTTTATTGAAACCTCCTATACGATTCATTTCTATTTCATTTTTTAAAGTTTATTGATAAGTGATACTCCCTATATTTTAACATAATTTTGTCCACTTAAAAAAACATATGAGCGAGTTTTAAGACTTTTTTATTGAACTGTCGTATCTGGTGTGAAATAGATTCCCACTTCCATATCCACAGTTCCTTTTTTCCCATTCAATTGCTTCGTAATTGACGGATAATACCCTAATTTATCTCCGATATCTTTCAGATTTCCGATGACACGATTGCCATCTTTCATCTTTAGATAAATCTTTTGGTGATTTTTTGTATCGTTTGGATATTGAATCTCTACGATTTCACGAATCACACTTGCTGGAACCTTCTCCAGTTGCTTCGCGAGTGCTTGATATTGCGTATCATCTGTAAACATATACAATAATGGATAATCCTTCGGCGTTGCATCGGCCTCCACTTCAATGATTTGACCATCAGCTAAAAGCTCATAGTGTTTATCATCGCTTTGGTAATAACCCACCGCTGGATTTTCTTCAATATTCAAACGCATTTTATTCCATGCCACTAATTGAACGGAAGCATCTTTAATCTTTGGACTGGCATTTTTTAACAAGTTAGCGGTACGGTAACGATTCGCTAAAATCGTCCAAATGCTTTGTCCTTTGTTGATGCCGTCGTTTTCTTGAACTAATTCCACTGGAACTTGA
>CAUQUY010000029.1:0-15339 GCA_963521405.1 uncultured Streptococcus sp. | reverse complement strand
TTTCAGGACAAGCTGAAAAATCAACAGTGTTATACCAACGTGCAGATATGTTTGTGAAAGGATTAAAAGAGGAAGAAGATTACACAATCGACTTAACTTCTAAAACAATCTCATTAACAGACGAAGGGATTAACAAAGCTGAACAAACATTCCGCTTACCAAACCTTTATGACGTTGATAACTCAGCGCTTGTTCACCATATCGACCAAGCTTTACGTGCGAACTACATTATGTTACGCGACATCGACTATGTGGTGGATGAAGGTAAAGTTAAAATCGTTGATGGATTTACTGGACGTATCATGGAAGGTCGTCGTTACTCAGATGGTCTTCACCAAGCGATTGAAGCTAAAGAAGGCGTTGAAGTTGAAAACGAGTCTAAGACAATGGCGACAATCACTTACCAAAACTACTTCCGTATGTATCGTAAATTGTCAGGGATGACAGGTACTGCGAAGACTGAAGAGGAAGAATTTAGAGAAATCTACAACATGAACGTTATTGCAATTCCAACAAACCGTCCAATTCAACGTATCGATGGCCACGATTTAATCTACCCATCATTACGTAGTAAATTCCGTGCGGTTGTTCAAGATATCAAACAACGTCATGAAGCAGGTCAACCAATCCTTGTCGGTACGGTTGCCGTTGAAACAAGTGAATTGCTTTCAAACATGTTACGTGCAGAAGGAATTCCGCACGAAGTATTAAATGCGAAAAACCACTTTAAAGAAGCAGAAATTATCATGTCAGCTGGTCAACGTGGCGCTGTAACAATCGCGACAAACATGGCCGGACGTGGTACTGACATCAAGCTTGGTAAAGGCGTGAAAGAACTTGGTGGACTTTGCGTAATCGGTACAGAACGTCACGAAAGCCGTCGTATCGATAACCAATTACGTGGACGTAGTGGACGTCAAGGGGACCCAGGTGCAACACAATTCTACCTATCATTAGAAGATGATTTGATGAAACGTTTCGGTGGAGAAAAAATGCAAGCAATCTGGGAACGTCTAAACTTAACAGATGAAGGCGATGATAACTTCATCCAAAGTAAGATGTTAACAAGACAAGTAGAATCTTCACAAAAACGTGTTGAAGGGAACAACTACGATACTCGTAAAAGCGTCCTAGAGTACGATGAGGTTATGCGTGAACAACGTGAAATCATCTACTCACAACGTCTACAAATTATTAATGAAGATCAATCACTTGAAAAAGTGACAAAAGGTATGATCCGTCGTACAATTCACCGTGTTGTGGAAAGTCATACATTGACAGATCAAAAAGAGTGGAACTTAGAAGGAATTGTGGACTTTGCTCACAACTCAATCTGTGCTCCAGATGAACTTTCAATTAGCGATTTAGAAGGCAAATCAGCTGCTGAAATCGAAGAACTCTTATACGAAAAAGCAATGGAAATCTACAAAGAAAAACAAGAGCAATTGAATGGCGACAATCAAATGCTTGAGTTCGAAAAAGTAGTTATCCTACGTGTTGTTGACCGTAAGTGGACAGATCACATCGATGATATGGACCAATTACGTCAAAGCGTTGGTTTACGTGGATATGCTCAAATCGATCCATTAACAGAGTACCAAACAGAAGGTTACGAACGATTCCAACAAATGATTGCTGCAATCGACTATGATGTAACACGTATCTTGATGAAATCTCAAATTCGTCAAAACTTACAACGTGAACAAATACAAGGAGTTCGTAGTGTAGTGGCTACAGGTCATGACAGAACTTCTGACGACGATTCAGAAAAAGCTTAATAACAAAGGGAGACGGCGAAGCATTTCGCCGTTTTCTTTTAGAAAGAGGTCAATATGGAAATTAGTGAAATTAGAAATGCGCTTGAAGCCATGAACGAACAAATCATCAGTTATAGGAGGTCTCTTTGACTTAGATCGCTTAGAGGAAGATATCGCAGCCTATGAGCAAGAGATGTCTGAACCATCATTTTGGGATGATAGCGAAAAAGCGAACCAAGTCATTCAAAAGAATAATGAATTAAAATCAATTTATGATACTTTCCATAAAATGGAATTAGCGCATGAAGAGACGGGTTTGTTATTTGAAATGTATAAAGAAGAGCCAGATGAAGAAGTACATGCGGAAATCGTTGAGGCGATTGGGTCTCTTGAGAAGGACTTGCAACAGTATGAATTAAGCATGTTGTTAAATGGTCCTCATGATAAGAACAGTGCGATTTTGGAAATTCATCCAGGTGCTGGTGGTACGGAATCGCAAGACTGGGGAAGCATGCTGCTTCGTATGTATATGCGTTGGGCTGAAAAACATGGCTATCGCGTTGAAACAGTGGATTATCAAGATGGGGATGAAGCAGGGATTAAATCTGTAACCTTGTCGATTGAAGGGTTAAATGCTTACGGGTACTTACGCTCTGAAAAAGGGGTGCATCGTCTCGTTCGTATTTCTCCGTTTGATGCGGCAGGGAAACGTCATACGTCATTCTGTTCAGTGGATGTCGTTCCACAAATGGACGGAGATATTGATATTGAAATTAATCCAGATGACTTAAAAGTGGATGTGTACCGTGCAAGTGGTGCCGGTGGACAACATATTAATAAGACGTCTTCTGCGGTTCGTATTACGCATATTCCAACTGGAATCGTGACGCAGAGTCAGGCGCAACGTTCTCAATTTAAAAACAGAGACCAAGCGATGGCGATGTTGAAGGCAAAATTATTCCAATTAGAAGAGGAGAAGAAGGCGGCAGAATTGGCGGCCATTCGTGGTGAGCAAAAAGATATCGCCTGGGGGTCTCAAATTCGTAACTATGTGTTCCATCCTTATTCAATGGTAAAAGATTTACGTTCTGGATATGAGACAGGAAATATTGGTGCGGTCATGGATGGAGACTTGGATCCGTTTATGGATGCGTATTTAAAATGGACGCTTGAGGGAACGAAAGCAACTGAAGAATAATAGTAGAGAAACACCTAGTGAGAGCTGGGTGTTTTACTGTTGGAAGGCAAATTGTTTTAAGTTCGTTTTAATTATCTGTATTATTATTGGGTGAAACTTCCGTTATAACGAAGGAGAAAAGCTTATTAATATAGACACAGTGGTTTATTGACTTTCTTGAATCACTCGTGATTCAAGAAAGTCTAATAAACTGTGTGGGGGAGAGACGACGAAGCGGAATAACCTCACACTGTGAGGTTATTCCTGGCTTCTGTCTCTCTCCCTCGTATCCTTAATTTAATATTTCTGTAATCTTATGTGAAGGGGTTGTAATATTGGGGTGCTATAATAGGGTGGATTAAAATATCGAAGGATTAGAAAGCTGGTGAGTTTATGATTGAAATGATGAATGTAACTAAGAAATATAATAAAGGCATCACTGCTATTAATAATTTATCTATCCAAATTAAGGATGGAGAGTTCGTTTATGTAGTAGGGCCTTCTGGTGCAGGTAAATCAACTTTCATTAAAATGATGTATCGCGAAGAAAAAGCGACTAAAGGTAGAATTCGTGTAGGTAAATATGATTTGATGAAAATTAAAGATCGTCAAATTCCGTACTTACGCCGTTATGTAGGGGTTGTCTTCCAAGACTTCAAACTCTTACAACATAAAACAGTATACGAAAACGTGGCATATGCGATGGAGGTTATTGAAAAATCACCTCGTGAAATTAAACGCCGTGTAGAAGATGTTTTAGAGTTAGTAAACCTAAAACACCGTATGAACAATTTCCCAAATGAATTATCTGGTGGGGAACAACAACGTGTAGCGATTGCTCGTGCGATTGTGAATACACCTGGAATCCTGATTGCCGATGAGCCAACAGGGAACCTTGACCCAGAAACTTCTATGGAAATTATGGATATCCTTGAACGTATCAACGAACAAGGAACAACAATCGTAATGGCAACACACAATAGCCAAATCGTTAACGAGAAAAAGCATCGTGTAATTGCGATTGAAAATGGTCAAATTGTACGTGACCAAGAACAGGGGGAATACGGATATGAAGATTAGAACCATGGGTCGTCATATACGTGACGCCTTCAAGAGTCTTTTCAGAAATGGATTGATGACATTTGGTGCGGTTTCTGCAGTATCAATGATCTTATTAATCGTAGGGGTGTTCGTTTCACTTCTATTTAACGTGAATAAAATCGGTTCAGATATTGAAAATGACGTAAACGTACGTGTGTTTATTGATTTGGCAGCTGACCAAACAAAAACAGATGAATTAGAAGCAAAAATTAAAGCCTTAGATGGCGTTGAGTCTATCACTTTCCGTTCTAAAGACGAAGAGTTAGAAGACGTAACAAAGAACTTCGGGGAAGAGTTATCATTATTCAAAAATGATGCGAACCCACTTCGTAATGCGTTCGACGTAAAAGCAGTAGAACCACAAAAAACAAGTGCTATTGCGAAACAAATCGAAGGCATGGACTACGTAGCGCGTGTTCGTTACGGGGAAGCTCGTGCGGATAACTTATTCCGTATTATTGCGACAGCTCGTAATATTGGGGCAGTTGTGATTTTAGGACTGTTAGCGTTAGCGATGTTCTTAATTTCAAATACAATCCGTGTAACAATCTATGCACGTAGAACAGAAATCGAAATCATGCGTCTAGTAGGAGCGACAAAAGCTTACATCCGTTGGCCATTCTTCTTAGAAGGCGGTATGATTGGATTAATCGGTTCAATTATCCCAATCGGATTAGTATGGTCTGTATACCTATGGGTGTATAAAGGCGGTTCAGATTTCTTCTCTGGATCAAGCTTTAGCCTACTCGATCCAAATCCATTCTTGATTTATGTTTCAGCAGGAATGGTTGCCATCGGTGTTCTTATCGGTGCGTTTGGTTCAGTTCTTTCAATGAGAAAGTTCTTGAAGAAATAGTTGAAATTAGCAGGAGGAGTGCGTTTTTGCGCTCCTTCTTTTTTTATTTGAAACTATATGCATAATAGTTATAACGAGTTCTGAAAAACAGGTATAATCAAATAACGAGTTTCGCATTGACTCAGAATACCACCATCGTTTATAGTAGTTTCATCAGATAAAGCAATGCAATGAACAGATAAGTAAATAAAGAAGAACGTTAAAGAGAATCCGGTTGGTGGGAAAGGATACGGGGCAATTTATTGAAAATGGTCTGGGAGCAACAAAGGTGATGAAGCTTTTGCGATTTGTACTCGATAACGTACAAGGGTATCTTGCACCATGCAACGTACTTTTGGAGCGGTAAACTGTGAGGTTTATCGGAATTAGAGTGGTAACGCGAAAACTTCGCCTCTAGTGTGTAGAGGGGAAGCTTTTTTTATGGCCCAAACCAACATGGACAGAGCAACATCTGTTGGAAATCACGAAGCGCGCATGTGGTTTCCAAACAAAGAACAATCATTTAACCAAAAAGGGGACTTATAACATGAAATTTAATAAATTATTCAAAGCAACAACATTCGGACTTTTAGCAACAGCATTAGTAGCTTGCGGAAACAACTCAGCAAAATCAGAAAGCACAACAGAAGCTGCAAAAGCAGAAGACAAAACAATTAAAGTAGTCGCTTCACCAGCACCTCACGCTGAAATCTTAGAAGCAGCTAAGCCAATCTTAGAAAAAGAAGGTTACAAATTAGAAATCAACATCGTAAACGACTATGTAACACCAAACAACATCGTTTACGGAGGAGATGCGGATGCAAACTACTTCCAACACACTCCATATCTTGACAAATTCAACAAAGAACACAATCAAGATTTAGTGTCTGTAGGGAACGTTCATATTGAACCAATGGCAATTTACTCTAAGAAATATAAATCATTAAAAGAATTACCAGATAACGCAGTGGTATATGCATCAACAAACCCTGCTGAAGTAGGTCGTTTCTTAAGCTTCTTCACAAAAGCTGGATTAATTAAATTAAAAGATGGCGTGAACCCTGTAACTGCTGGATTAAGCGACATTGCTGAAAATCCAAAGAACATCCAAATCAAAACAGAAATCGCACCTGAATTGTTAGTATCAACTTACGAAAATAATGAAGGGGATGCAGTGATCATCAACTCAAACTTCGCAATCGATGCTAAACTTTCACCAGTGAAAGATTCAATCGCTTTAGAAGATGGAAGCTCACCATACGCTAACTTAGTCGCTGTAAAACCTGCTGATAAAGATAAAGCAAAAATTCAAGCATTAATCAAAGCGTTACAAAGTGATGAAATTCGTAAATTCATCAACGAAAAATATACAGATGGTTCTGTAATTCCTGCGAAATAATAAAAATAATTAGAGAACAAGAGGAGTGGAAAGATACAAAGCCAAAAGCCTTGTACTTTTCGCTCCCTTTTGACTATTAAGGAGTGAAACAATGATTCGAGTAGAGAACGTGTCCAAAACATATACTGGGAAACAAGGCACGGTTGAAGCTGTAAAAGATGTCTCGTTAGAGATTAGTAGAGGCGAAATTTTTGGAGTGATTGGTTTTTCAGGTGCGGGTAAAAGTACATTAATCCGTTTGTTAAATGGACTTGAGACAGTTACAAGTGGCCATATTTATATTAATGAAAAAGACATTACAACCTTAAAACGTAAAGAGTTGTTAAAAGAGCGTCAAAAAATCGCGATGATTTTCCAACATTTCAATCTTTTATGGTCGAGAACAGTCGAAGAAAACATTGCTTTTTCACTTGAAATTGCAGGCGTTCCAAAAGCCGAGCGTAAAGCTAAGGTGGCTGAATTAATCGATTTAGTGGGGTTAACAGGACGTGAAAAATCTTATCCATCACAACTTTCTGGGGGACAAAAGCAAAGAGTCGGGATTGCCCGTGCGTTAGCTAACGATCCAGAAGTCCTTTTATGTGATGAAGCGACTAGTGCACTTGACCCTAAGACAACAAAAGATATTTTAAAGCTATTAGTAGAAATCAACCAAGAACTAGGGTTAACGATTGTGTTAATTACGCATGAAATGCATGTCGTTCGTCAAATTTGCCACCGTGTTGCCGTGATGGAAGAAGGACGAGTAGTGGAAAGTGGAGAAGTGATTGAAGTCTTCAAAAATCCACAACAACCCATTACAAAACAATTCGTGGGAGAAGAACGTGTGGATGATGAAATTGATGAAGTATTCCATCACCTATCAACGTCCCTTCGCCCAGGGGTAGCGGTTCGTATTCAGTATTTAGGCGACCGTACAGGAGACGCCGTATTATCTGAAGCGATTCGTAAACTCGATGCAACGGTATCGATTTTACAAGCGAAGGTAAACATTACGCAAAAAGGGATATTAGGAAGCATGATTATTTTGATTGAGGAAGAATCTTCAAAAGCAGAAGAAGTCATCGAATATCTCAAACAAGCAGAAATTATCGTGGAGGTGTTAGAGCATGTTTAATCTATTTTTAGCATCAGCAAGCCTAGATGAACTTTTCAGAGAAATGTTTTCGTTCGAGAATGTTGTATGGCCTGATGTCATTAAAGCTATTAATGAAACTCTCTATATGACCTTCATTCCAACGTTCTATGTATTTGTCATCGGATTAATTTTAGGACTCCTTCTTTTCTTAACAGGAAAAGGTCGCAGTCTTGAAAATACATGGGTTCATCTTATTTTAGGCGGAATCATTAATATTTTCCGTGCGATTCCATTTATCATTTTACTGACTCTATTAATGCCTTTTACAAAAGCCATCATGTCAACGATTGTAGGGCCTAAAGGGGCAATCCCAACATTGATTATCAGTGCAGCGCCATTTTACGCGCGTTTAGTGGATATCGCGTTAAATGAAATCCCGTCAGGAGTCATCGAGGCGGCAGAATCAATGGGGGCAAACACTCGCCAAATCATTACAAAAGTGCTGATTCCAGAATCACTTCCAGCACTTGTATCAGGGATTACTGTAACTGCAATCGCGTTAATCGGTTCGACAGCAGTAGCTGGTGTTATCGGTGCAGGCGGATTAGGTAACTTAGCTTACCTCATTGGTTATACACGAAACAAAGTGGATATCATCTTTGTCGCTACAGTAGCCATCCTTATTTTGGTATTTATTATCCAAATTATTGGGGATAAAGCTACTAAGATTATTGACAAGCGATAAACGCTTTATCTTCTACTAGAAATTATGTAAAATAGCAATAGACTTCATGGTCTATTGCTTATTTTATTGGAGTGTGATTAGATGTCAGGATTAACCGTAAGACTTTATGAAGAGTATTTAGCAGATGTCTATAATAATCGAAAAACTGACCAAGGGCTCTTTATTAAATTAGTCGAAGAAATTGGAGAAGTGGCAGAGCAAATTAGTATTCGTGACGGTAGAAAAGATGGGAATACTGAGGAAGTACAAGCTGAACTTGCAAAAGAACTAGCAGATGTCATCCATTATACGATTGCGATTGCCGCTGTAAACGGCATTGATTTAGAAAAAGTCATCTTGGAAAAAGACCTCAGTGCCGCTATTAAATATAACCATACAACGAACTTAGTAGAGTTTCTTCAAAAGACAGCAAAATACGACTAGTTTACAGCAAGAAAACACTTGCTTTCCACCCTTGTTTAGAGTACGATAGGACATGGAAAAGTAAGTGAAATGATGGGTACAGAAAGTTCTGATTGCTGAGAAAGAACCCCCGCTCTTTAACTGAACCTACCAAATAGGTGATTATGAAAATAATCCGGTGAAATCATCGTTATCAATGTTAAAGAGACATTTACAAAGTAAGTGTAATTAAGGTGGTACCGCGAGTCATTCGTCCTTTTTAGGGGAGTGGCTTTTTTTATTTCACAAAAAACGAAAAAGGAGTCAAGCAGATGGCAGAAAAAACAAACTTACAAAGAGAAGATTTTTCTAAATGGTATATTCAAACCATTCAAAAAGCAGATTTAATGGACTATTCACCAGTGCGTGGATGTATGATTTTTAAACCAGACGGATACGAAATCTGGGAACACATTCAAGAGGAATTCAACCGTCGTTTCAAAGAAGAAGGCATTCGTAATGCGTACTTCCCAATGTTAATTCCAGAAAGCTTCTTCACAAAAGAAGCAGACCACATTGAAGGATTCGCTCCTGAATTACCATGGGTGACAGAAGCAGCTGGTGAGAAATTAGAAGAACGTTTAGCGCTTCGCCCAACAAGTGAAACAATGATTGGAACAGCTTTTTCAAACTGGATCAATTCATACCGTGACCTTCCATATGAAATCAACCAATGGGCAAACGTATTCCGTTGGGAAAAGAAAACTTTACCATTCTTACGTACTTCAGAGTTCTTATGGCAAGAAGGACATACAGCGCACGCAGATGAAGAAGATGCACGTCGCCGTACAATGAGAATGTTAGATATTTACAAAGAAGTTGTAGAAGGCGTATTAGCAGTGCCAGTTTACGAAGGGCAAAAAACTCCTTCAGAACGTTTCGCAGGCGCGGTAGATACTTACTCAATCGAAGCGATGATGAAAGATGGTAAAGCCGTTCAAGCGGGAACTTCTCACTACATGGGAACAAAATTCGCTGAAGCGTTCGACATCAAATATTTAACAAAAGAAAACGAACACGTACATGCGCATACAACTTCATGGGGAGTATCTACTCGTTTAATCGGTTCATTAATCATGACTCACGGTGACGAACAAGGATTAGTATTACCTCCAAAAGTAGCTCCAACACAAGTAGTCTTAATTCCAGTTGGACCATGGAAGAAAAATCCAGCTATCTTAGAAAAATTAGAAGAGCTTCAAAAAGAATTGAAAGCTGCTGGATTACGCGTGAAAATCGATGACACTGATAACTCACCAGGATTCAAATTCAATGAGTGGGAATTACGTGGCGTTCCAATGCGTATCGAATGCGGACCTCGCGACTTAGAAAACAATCAAGTGATGACAAAAATGCGTGATTTAGATGAAAAAGTAGCAGTTGGATTCGATGGATTAGTAGATAGAATCTTAGCAGAATTAGATACAATGCAAGGCCGTCTGTTAGAAACAGCTCGTGCGATGCGTGCTTCTAACGAATATACAAATATTGATACTTTAGATGAGTTGAAAGCTCATATCGAAGCTAAACGTGAAGCTGGCGAAGTACCTGGTTGGGTATTAGTTGGTTGGGATGGAACAGAAGAAAGTGAAGCGAAAATCAAAGAAGAAACAGGCTTCACAACTCGTAACATTCCATTTAATGCTCCAGTGAAAAAAGAAAAATGTATCGTAACTGGTAAACCAGCCACTCATACGGTTTGGATTGCTCGTGCATATTAATCGATTAGGAACTAGTTGGTAGGAGGACAAGATTATGAAAATCAATAAGGCCATTCAAGAATTTGTAGATAGTGCGATTGCTTCAGGGTATGTTTCAAAAGAAGACCGTTACTATTTATTAAATCGCGTGCTTTATTTAGTGGGAGAAGAATCTTTTGAAAGTTCGAAAGAGGTGGAGCAACCTTCTTTATTAGATGCGATGGCAAACTTAGTGGAAGCTGCTGTTGAAAGTGGGAAGATTGAAAACGACTCTGAAGAACGCGACTGGTTGGAACAAGAGTTAATGAACCTTGTGATTCCAAAGCCTTCTGAATTGAACCGTCTATTCTGGGATAAATACGAAGAAGGACCTAAAGTAGCAACAGATGCGTTTTATAAAATCGCGCTTGATTTAAACTTAATTAAGGTGAAGGATATCGCCAAAAATATTTCCTTTAATGGAGAAACAGAGTATGGCGATTTAGAAATCACGATTAACTTATCCAAACCAGAAAAAACAAAAGAAGAAATCATCAAAGCAGCACAGTCGAAGGATTTCAATTATCCTGCTAACCGCCTATGCTTTGAAAACGTAGGCTACCATGGTCGTATCAACTGGCCAGGCCGCGCAAACCACCGTATTGTCGGAATGGAGCTTGGTGGAGAGTCTTGGGGGTATCACTATTCTCCATATGCTTATTATTCTGAGCATGCCATCTTCTTGTCTGAAAACTTAGAACCAATGAAAGTGGATGAGGGTGCTTTTAGTCGACTCCTTGAAATCGTGACACAATTCCCTCATTATTTTGTAGGGTCAAACGCAGGACTTCCAATTGTTGGAGGATCGATTTTAAGCCATAACCACTATCAAGGAGGACGTTACGTATTCCCAATGAACCGTGCTAAAGTCTTAGAAACTGGAATTTCTAAGAAGTTTGACACCGTTGAAATCGAACGCCTTTACTGGCCACTTTCTGCGCTTCGTCTTCGTGGGAATAACCGTGAGGAAGTATTTGAAGTGGCGGTTGATATTCTAAAAGCATGGGAAAACTACGAAAACAAAGATCTTGAAATCTTACGTGAATCAAATGGTGAACCGCATAATGCGATTACACCAATTGTGCGCCGTCAAGGAGATGCGTATGAGTTTGATTTAGTATTACGTAACAACCGTACAACAGAGGAGTTCCCTGATGGAATTTTCCATCCACATGCGGATGTACAACATATTAAAAAAGAAAACATCGGTTTAATTGAAGTAATGGGGCTTGCGATTTTACCACCACGTCTGGAACGTGAACTTCGCGATGTGAGAGACTATCTCGTTGGAGAAGGAAGTCTTGAAGCTGTTGCAGAAATTCACCAAGAATGGGCGAAAGAATTAAAAGCACAAGCACCAACAAAAGAAACTGTAGACGCATTTTTACAAAAAGCGGTTAGTGCAAAATTCTGCCGCGTGTTAGAATATGCAGGCGTCTTTAAACAAACAAAAGAAGGCCAAGAAGCATTCAGCGCCTTCATGCATGAATTTACGAAATAGTTAGAAAGGAAGTGCCGTATGACAATCCTCGCACTAGATACATCGAATAAGACATTATCGGTCGCTGTAGAACTGACAGACGGTACCATGATTGAACAAACGATTGAGAACACGTTGCAACATAGTGTTCTTCTCATGCCAACCATCGAAGCCGTTTTTAAAGAAGCCAGTATTACAGCCAAAGACTTAACAAAGGTCGTTGTTGCTGAAGGTCCTGGTTCTTATACAGGTCTTCGAATTGGCGTTACCGTTGCAAAAACACTTGCGAAGAGTCTGGGGATTCCACTTGTGGGAGTCTCCAGTCTCGACGTCTTTTTACCGAACCTTGCTTCTAAAGTAGAAGTGGGAGAAGTCGTTGTGCCGTTTTTTGATGCTAGACGCGGAAATATTTTCGCAGTAGGTTATCAAAAGACTGATGAAGGCTTTGAAAAGGTGATTGCGGAACAACATATTTCATGGGATGATTTCTTGAAAGTGTTGCCGAAACATGCAGCAGGAGTGACTTTTGTAGGGCAATTACAGTCAATTACAAAAGAAGCAATCGTAGAAAAAGGAGCGAGTGAGGCGAAGTGGCTTGAAGGGCCTGACGCGATTCCTCACGCAACATCGCTTATCGAATTAGGAAGAAATAAGGAAGCTGTTGACGCGGACGTCTTCGTCCCAATGTACTTGAAACTGGCAGAAGCAGAAGAAAATTGGCAAGCTGAGCATCCTTTAGAAAAGGGGTCAGTGTATGTGGAACGAGTTTAAAGAACGCTTCATTCAGTGGTTTGAAAAAATCAAAGCACTGTTTTTAGAAGAAGCGCAAGATATGGATCCGATTCGCGACCAGTTTGAGAACTTTGAAAAAAGAGTGATTCTTGGAAATGGTGCGCAGGCTAAAATCAGAATCGGTCTTCCAGAAGATGCCACTCGTATTTTTGAAGTGGAAAAAGCGGCCTATGACGGAGAGTCTCCATGGGCAAAGGATGTTCTTGAAAAAGACGTCGCACATAATCCAGCTGCCATTTATATCTTGCTGGAAGTGGAAGAGGAAATCGTTGGTTTCATCGGAGCGAGAACGACAGCGGGAACAGATTTACATATCACGAATGTAGCAGTACTGCACGATTATCGCTTCTTGAATGTCGCAACTTTATTATTGAAAGCATTAGAAAAAATCGCCCGCGCGCTCGACAAGAAAGAAATTACGCTCGAAGCCCGCGTGTCGAATACAAAAGCCATTAAGCTCTATCGTAAAAATGGATACGAAGTTGTTGGTACAAAGGAAAATTACTACACTCCTGAAAATGAAGATGCCGTGGAAATGCTCTATGCATTACCGCCAAAAACACCGTCTTCATTCCATTCATCAGAGTATTCATTTACAAGGTTACATCCAGCTGATTTAGCGATGGCGGAGGCATTAGTCACATTAGTGCAAGAAAACTACGAGCATCCAAATAATTGGAGTGCCGAGAGTTTCCTTGCCGATTTAGAAAATCCAACAAACACGTATTACGGAGTATGGATGCAACGCCAACTAGTAGGATTTCTTGGAGTCCAAAGCGTATTGGACGAGGCAACGATTACGAATATCGTGATTGCGAAAGACTATCAAGGTAAAGGTCTCGCGCAACGTTTATGGCAAATGGCCTTATACGATTTGAAGCAAAAAGACGTGAAAGTTGTTTTCTTAGAAGTGCGTGAAAGCAACAAGCGTGCTCAATATTTATATGAAATTCTTGGGTTCGAAGCCTTCCATACGAGAAGCGATTATTACAGTGACCCAGTTGAAGATGCGATTGAATATCGCCTAGAAATTGAACAAAGATAGGAGGAGCAATATGAAAGAAACATTGATTCTAGCAATTGAAAGTAGTTGTGATGAGACAAGTGCAGCCGTAATTCAAAACGGCAATACCATCCTTTCAAATATTGTAGCCTCTCAAATTAAAAGTCATATGCGTTTTGGCGGGGTTGTGCCAGAGATTGCCAGCCGCCATCACGTCGAACAAATTACACAAGTCATCGACGAAGCCCTTGCAAAAGCAGGCAAAACGTTGGATGACATGGACGCCATCGCGGTGACGTATGGTCCAGGACTTGTAGGAGCCCTTCTCATTGGGATTTCTGCAGCGAAAGCTTTGGCTCTAGCAAGTGGAAAACCACTGATAGCAGTGAACCACATGGCAGGACATATTTACGCCAACCAACTTGTGGAACCTTTGCAATTTCCACTAATGGCGCTTGTAGTAAGTGGTGGACATACGGAACTTGTGTATATGCCAGAAGATGGCGAGTTCCAAATTATCGGTGAAACAAGAGATGATGCCGCAGGGGAAGCATACGATAAGATTGGTCGTATTTTGAACTTGCCATATCCTGGTGGAAAGAAAATGGATGAGTTAGCCCATCTAGGAACGGATACTTATGAATTTCCGCGTGCGATGATTCATGAAGACCATTTTGATTTCAGTTTTAGTGGATTGAAATCAGCGGTCATCAATCGTGTGCATAACGCCAAACAAAAAGGCGAAGAGATTATTCCTGAAGATTTAGCCGCAAGTTTCCAAGCCAGTGTCGTAGAAGTACTTGTCGAAAAAACAAGACGTGCTCTGGAAGCTTATCCTGTAAAACAATTCGTGTTAGCAGGAGGAGTGGCAGCAAATCGTGGTCTTCGTACAGCGATGACACAAATGATGGAAGAACACTATCCAGCAGTGACATTCTCCATTCCGCCATTATCACTTTGCGGAGATAATGCCGCAATGATTGGTGCTGCAGCCTATACCAAATATATGCAAAAAGACTTTACAAATATGGATTTAAACGCAATTCCTGGACTTGAATTAGGGGATGAATAAAACTATTGCAAATTCAATTTGAGCATGGTATTATATTCGTGTTGCATTATGCATGCGAAAATAAATAACTCTGGATTAGCAAATAATTCAGGGCAGGAGGAATAGAAATGAAACAAGGAATTCACCCAGAATATCGTCCAGTAGTTTTCATGGATACAACTACAGGATTCAAATTCTTATCAGGTTCAACAAAGACTTCAAGTGAAACAGTTGTATGGGAAGACGGAAACGAATACCCATTACTACGTGTGGAAATCACTTCTGATTCTCACCCATTCTACACAGGTCGTCAAAAATTCACTCAAGCAGACGGACGTGTGGATCGTTTCAACAAAAAATACGGTCTCAAATAAGAACTTTACAAACTCTCTCACTTCGAGAGAGTTTTTTTGTGCGTAAAATTCAGTAATAACCGCCAAGGGCGGCGATTATGGTATTAGCAGGGATGGTGTGAAAAAGAGAATTCTGTTTTATCAGCCATTGTTTATTGAAACAAAATAGCGGGATACCGGAGAAAGCCTTGGAGTCTTTCTCCTTCGAAGCCTCAAACAAGCCGTAATGGATAAAATCCATAACGGCTTTTAATTCACATTCGATATGATTCCCCGCTATGGTTTCAATAAATGTCTGATAAGCGAATTCTCTTTTAATGTTTTTGAGCATTACCATAATCGCCTTCTTAGCATAAAACTCTACTCGAGGAGAGTGTACAAGTTCTAT
>CAUQUY010000028.1:0-15346 GCA_963521405.1 uncultured Streptococcus sp. | reverse complement strand
ATGATGGGATGGAGTATTCTTCAACTGTTGATACAGTTTGGTAGAATGTTCTGTGTAAAAAGGGTGACAACAAAATAAATCGAATGTAGTTCTATTATTGGAGTGGAAAAGTAAACTGGAATGATGCAAGTTCTGGTGGAAGTTCTACTCCGTTTTTTTGTTAGCGTAATAACCCTAATTTTGCTATAATAAAGGATATGAGTTTAAGGGAGGGCAACGAATGGAATTAGAAAAAACAACGCAAATGAACTTGCTTGTAGAGTTCTATGGCAGCCTTTTAACCGATAAACAACTCGAATATATGGAGCTCTATTATGGGGATGATTATTCGCTAGGTGAAATCGCCGAAGAATTTGACGTGAGCCGTCAAGCAGTATATGATAATATCCGCCGCTCGGCAAAATTGTTAGAAAACTACGAAGAGAAATTACATCTCGTCGCTGATTTCTATAAACGCCAAGAGCACTATGATGAATTAGAAAAAGAAATTCAAAAGAACTATCCTGAGGCAACACAGCTTGCTTCAATCGTTTCAAAATTACAAGAGATGAATAAATAAACTCAAGGAGTGAAATTATGGCATTCGAAGGATTATCAGATCGTCTGCAAAATGCGATGACTTCCGTTTCACGAAAAGGAAAAATTACGGAAGCTGACTTAAAACAAATGATGCGTGAAGTGCGTCTTGCGCTTTTAGAAGCCGACGTTAACTTCAAAGTTGTAAAAGACTTCGTACGTAAAGTGAATGAACGTGCATTAGGAGCTAATGTTCTTGAAGCATTATCACCAGCACAACAAGTCGTTAAAATCGTTAACGAAGAATTAACAGAATTAATGGGTGGCGAACAAGCGCCATTCCGTTTCGAAGCAAAACCACCAACAGTAGTGATGATGGTCGGTCTACAAGGGGCCGGTAAAACAACGACTGCTGGTAAACTCGCTTCTTTCATGGCGAAACATGAAAAGAAACGCCCATTACTAGTTGCTGCCGACGTGTATCGTCCAGCCGCGATTGACCAATTACAAACATTAGGGAAACAATTAAACTTCCCAGTATTCTCACTTGGAAATCAAGTAAGTCCAGTGGAAATCGCCAAACAAGCCATTGAAAAAGCGAAAATCGATGGTCGCGACTTAGTGATTATCGATACGGCCGGTCGTTTGCATATTGACGAAAACTTGATGGAAGAATTACAAAACATCAAGGCAGTCGCAAATCCAAGCGAAATCTTACTCGTTGTCGACTCAATGACAGGGCAAGATGCCGTAAACGTAGCTCAAACATTTAATGAACGTTTGGACATCACAGGGGTTATCCTTACAAAACTTGATGGGGACACTCGTGGTGGTGCGGCTCTATCTATCCGTTCTGTTACAGGGAAACCAATTAAATTTACAGGTCGTGGGGAAAAATTAGAAGACTTCGAAATCTTCTACCCAGAACGTATGGCTTCTCGTATTCTTGGTATGGGGGATATGATGACCCTTATCGAGAAGGCGCAACAAGACTTCGATGAAGCAAAAGCGCAAGAGATGGCAGATAAAATTAAAGCCAACACCTTTGACTTTAATGACTTTATCGACCAATTAGACCAAGTGAATAAGATGGGACCACTAGAAGACATCTTGAAGATGATTCCAGGGTTAAATAAAATGGCTGGTCTAAACGACCTAAAAGTGGATCCAAAAGATACAGCTCGTATGAAAGCTATTGTCTTATCCATGACTCCACAAGAGCGTGAAAATCCAGATATCTTATCACAAGCTCGTCGTAAACGTATTGCGGCAGGTTCGGCTCGTCCTTTAGCAGAAGTGAACCGTTTAATTAAACAGTTCAACGAATCTAAGAAGATGATGAACCAAATGTCCAACGGGAATATGAAAGGCCTAGAAGGCATGATGAACCAAATGGGCATGGGCGGACGTGGAAACAAGCTCGCTCAAATCGGTATGCAACAATACGCACGCCGTCAAAAACAAAATAAATTGAAAAAATTAAAGAAAAAACGTTAGGAAACAGCGTTATAAAATAATTTAAACCGCAACATCTTACTCTCGAGTAAGGTTGCGGTTTTTTTATGGCGATCATAACGCAAAGAAAGGAGAACTCAATGGGAAACAAAACAAAAACATGGCATGTCATTCCAGCAGTAGTCGCAACGGCGATTATGAGCTTTTGTGGCGTGTTGATTGAAACCGCAATGAACGTTACCTTCCCGACACTGATGACAGAATTCAATACGGATTCTTCAGGGATTCAATGGGTAACAACTGGATACTTACTAGCCATTGCGATTGTCGTGCCAATTACGGCTTATTTAACACGAAACTACACGATTCGCCAACTCTTCTTGGCATCGAACCTTTTATTTATCGGTGGGGTCTTAATTGACTGTATTTCACCAAGCTTAGTGATTTTATTACTCGGACGCTTTATGCAGGGGATTGGAACTGGGATTGCACTTCCATTAATGTTCCATATCGTATTGACAAAAGTGCCGCTGCACCAACATGGAACAGTCATTGGAATCGGAGGGATGACGACCGCTCTTGCGCCACCAATCGGGCCAACATTTGGCGGTGTTGTCTCAAGTATGTTTGGATGGCGTGCGATTTTCTACGCATTGATTCCATTCCTGATTTTCTCGTTAGTAATGGGGCTTTGGGCGATTCAAGCGGAAGAGTCACCGAAGAAACAACCGTTCAACTTTATGGCGTTTGTAACGTTAGGGATTGGTCTTGCAAGCTTACTCATGGCAATCGAACATTTATCCGTGATCTATCTTGGGGTAGTGGTTGTGGCATTTGCGGCATTTTACTACTTTAATCGAAATAATGCGCTCTTATCGTTTAAACCATTCAAGCTTGTTCGCTTTAATGCGACGCTTTATATCGTGTTAGCCTTTCAAGCAGTTGTGTTAGGATTATCGTTCATTTATCCAAACTTTATTCAATTAGCGTGGGGAGAAACAGCGACAGTGGCTGGGCTATTCATGTTCCCAGGGGCTGCGATGGTAGCCGTATTATCTGTTGTGTCCGGTCGTTGGTATGATAAATCAGGACCATTGAAGCCGATTTTAACAGGATTAGTCTTTGCGGTGATTGGAGGAGTTTCTATCAGCTTCTTCTTCCCAGGATTAACGATTTATCCTTTATTAGCCCTCAACGTCATCTTTATGACAGGGATTGGATTTGTAATGGGAAGTAACGTCACGTATTCGTTAGCTCAGTTGAAACCAGAAATTCAAGCGGATGGAAATAGTATCGTGAATACCTTACAACAGTTCACTGGTGCGATTTCGACAACAATTATCGCGCGTATTTTCAGCTCATTTGATTCGAACTTAGTAACAGCAGGACAAACAAGTATCCTTTTTGTAACAACGCTAGCAGTCATTGCATTAGTTGTCTTCTTATGGATTTATCCGCAAACACAAAAGAAAAATTAAAATCCTTAGGCAATCCTTTTCCATCTGGAGAAGGGTTGTCTTTTTTAGAACGTATCATATGAAATAGAAAGACGACTATAGTACAATAGATTGACGCGTGAAAGGAGAGAGAAATGTATTTATTAAAGAAATTATCATGGTTTTTTAAATTAGAGTGGAAACGATACACGATTGGAATTATTGCATTGTCGCTAGTCAGTGTATTCAATCTTATTCCGCCAAGAGTGATTGGGGAAGTTGTCGATTCCATCGACCTCAAGACGCTAACAACGTCGTCTTTATTATGGAACTTACTGTTATTGCTCCTTTCAGCAGTAGCCATGTACGGGCTTCGTTTTGTATGGCGGCTCTTTATCTTCGGGACTGCGAACTCGTTAGGCCAGAGACTGAGAAATCAATTATACGAACACTTTACAAGCATGTCTCCAAGCTTCTATCAAAAGTATCGCTCTGGAGACTTAATGGCGCATGCGACCAATGACGTGAGTGCTATTGTCATGACTGCAGGCGGAGGTGTGATGTCGGCTGTTGATGCCTCGATTACAGCGTTAGTGACGCTAGCGACGATGTTCTTTATGCTGGATTGGCGAATGACACTCGTTGCGATTATTCCATTGCCACTACTTGCGATTGCAACGAATATCGTCGTTCGTGCAGAGCATCAGAGCTATAAGGAATCACAAGAAGCTTTCTCCTTACTGAATAATCATGTGAACGAGAGTGTTTCTGGAATAAAAGTGACGAAATCTTTTGGTTATGGTGAAAAAGAAACAGCGTCGTTTTGGAAAACGAACGAAGATGCATGGAAGAAGAATAATCACGCTGCAAAATATAATAATCTATTCGATCCAATCGTTTTGATTTTCGTGGGTCTCAGCTACTTAATCAGTTTGGGATATGGTGGATATTTAATCCAACGCGGAGAATTTACAGTTGGGGAAATGATTACCTTTATGACGTATTTAGATATGCTAGTGTGGCCGCTTCAAGCCATTGGTTGGCTCCTGAATATCGGTCAACGTGCTAGTATTTCGTATCGTCGTATTGAAAAATTAATGGAAGAAACAAGCCAAGTAGAAGAATCTCCACAGGCCCTTCCAATTACAGAAGCTCGTGAGATGGTTATGGCAATTCATAACTTCCAATACGAAGATGTCCCAACATTAGAAGACGTAGCATTTAGCCTTCACCAAGGGCAAACGCTGGGGATTGTTGGCCCAACAGGTTCTGGGAAATCAACGCTCTTAAAATTATTCCTTCGTCAATATGATGCAGGAAAAGAAGAGATTTTGATCAATGGACGTTCTATTCAAGACTATCGTATTAAAGACTTGCGTGCGCTTATGGGATATGTGCCACAAGAACAGATTTTATTTGCGATGTCGATTAAAGAGAATATCCGTTTTGGAAATCCAACTCTTCCTGACGAAGCTGTTGTAGAAGCGACTAAAATTTGTGGATTGTATGACGATATTATGGCGATGGCGGAAGGGTTCGATACATTAATCGGAGAGAAGGGTGTGCTTTTATCAGGCGGTCAAAAACAACGTCTATCGATGGCACGCGCGCTGGTTGTGAACCCTGAAATTTTAATGCTCGATGATTCGTTATCGGCTGTTGATGCAAAGACCGAGCATTTAATTTTAGAAAACTTGAAACGTGAACGCAGCGACAAAACAACGATGATTACAGCGCACCGTCTATCAGCGATTGTACATGCGGACCTTATTATCGTGCTCCAAGATGGACGTATTGTTGAAAAAGGAACGCATGAAGAATTAATGGCGCTTGGTGGGTGGTATGCTAAAACATACGACCGTCAACAGCTTGAGGCGACACTTGAGGAAGGGGGAAGTGCAGTTGAACATGAAGACCTTTAATCGACTCATTGCCTACTTATGGCGTTATAAGAAGTCGAGTACGATTGCGATTTTATTTATCCTCTTATCGAGTATTACCGCAACAGTGATTCCGTTGATGGCTCGTTATTATATTGATACGTATATTGAAAAGGGCGCATGGAATGAAGGATACTGGATCCTTATTGTGTACTACTCACTATTTTTACTGCGCGTTTTATTAACGTATATTGGGACCTATGCCTTTAGTTATGTTTCCAATAGTGTTGTTCGCGATTTGCGTCAAGAGGCCTTTTCGAATATGCAAAAACTCAATATGACGTATTTCGATACAACACCAGCTGGAGCCATTGTATCTCGCTTAACCAACGATACACAGGCTGTGAGCGATATGTTTAGCTCGATCTTCTCGACGTTTTTAAGTACCTTATTTATCGTCGTGGCGACATTAGCTGCGATGTTTAGCATGAATGTTGGACTTACGATATTAATGGTTCTCTTTATTCCAGTGATGTTTGCATCCGTTAAAATCTATAACCGTCTCTCTCATAGCGTGATTCGTAAGACGCGTGAGAAGCTCAGCGAGATTAACGTAAAGCTAGCAGAGAGTATTGACGGGATGAAGATGATTCAGGCATTTAACCAAGAAGAACGGTTAAGAAAAGAATTCGAACAAATTAACGAAGAGCATGTGCAATTCTCGAATCGTTCGATTAACGTGAATAGTCTGTTCCTTCGCCCAGCGATGTCGCTGTTGAAACTTGTTGCCTATGCGGTCATTATTTTATACTTTGGCCTTACTTGGGAAGTAGCTGGAGTGACAGCAGGGGTGATGTACGCCTTTATTCAATTCTCAAATCAGTTATTTAATCCATTAATCGATGTGACGCAAAACTTCTCGATTATTCAAACGTCGATGATTGCTGCGACTCGTGTCTTTGAAATCATCGATAATACGGATTACGAACCTGAACAACTTGGAAAGGTTAATGAGATTAAGAACGGGAAGATTGAGTTTAAGAATGTCACTTTCTCTTATGATGGAAAACGGAATGTCTTAAAGAATATTAACTTTGTGGTGAATCCAGGAGAGACTGTCGCATTTGTTGGTTCGACTGGGTCAGGGAAGTCGTCTATCATGAATCTCTTCTTACGATTCTATGATTTCAAAGAAGGAGAAATCTTGATCGATGATATTCCAATTCAACACTATTCACAGGAAGTCCTTCGCGACAAAATCGGACTCGTGCTGCAAGATCCATTCTTGTTCCATGGAACAGTGGCTTCCAATATTCGTATGCACCAAGACATCACAGATGAAGAAGTGAAACAAGCGAGCGAATTCGTAGATGCGCATCATTTTATCGAGCAATTGCCACAAGGATATGACAATAAAGTTTCTGAAAAGGGCTCAACGTTCTCTAGCGGCGAGCGTCAATTAATCGCCTTTGCCAGAACGATTGCGGCCAATCCGAAAATCTTGATTCTGGATGAAGCAACTGCTAATATCGATTCGCAAACCGAAGAAGTCATTCAAACGTCTCTTAAGAAAATGAGAAACGGAAGAACGACATTAGCGATTGCTCACCGATTATCGACGATTCAAGATGCTAACCAAATCTTTGTGCTCGATAAAGGAGAAATCGTAGAAAGCGGTACGCATACAGAGCTTCTTGAAAAAGAAGGGCTCTATTATAAGATGTATCAACTCCAAGCAGGGATGATGCAAGAATAAAACAAATAGGAAAGACATAGCGAAGAGATTCGCTATGTCTTTTTTTGCGCGTGTAACATTTTTGTTACGGTTCATAATTGTTACATCTTCCGTTGAAAAAAGTCAGTTGTATCAAAAATGATACGTATCAAAATTGATACAAAAAGAGTTTTTAAATTTAAGATGTATCATCCGTGATACGTATCATGCATGATACATATTGCATCAAAAAAATACCTTTGAGAAATTCTCAAAGGTATTTTGCGTTATTATTTGCGGTTTTGTTTACCAGCGTTACGGCCACCAGGTTTGTTTTGACGTTGTGCGAACGTTTCTTGTTGTGTTGCTTTTTGAGCTGTTTTACGTGGTGTTGTACGTTGTGGTAACACAATGTTTTCATGGTTTAATTCTTCGTCGATTTGAGCTTTAATTTTTGGACGAATATAAGTATTTTGAATCCATGATTGTAAAATTTGGATAAGGGCAGAGATGAAGAAGTAAATACCAACCCCGGCTGGTGATTGGAAAGTCATCATGAACATCATTACTGGAAGAATGTAGTTCATTGAACGACTTTGTTTTTTCGTTTCTTCGTCCATTCCCATTTGGCTGACTAGTGATTGAACATAGTAAGCTACCATTGTCGCAAGGGCAATTGGTAAGAATTGTGCTCCAAGGTTGATTCCAATGAAATCACTACTTGAAATTTCGTTTGATAATAGAATCGCGTTATACAATCCGCTCCAGATTGGAAGTGTAATCAAGATTGGTAAACATCCTGATCCGATACCACCCATTAATGAGACATTGTTTAATTTGTATAACTCCATTTGTTCTTGTTGAATCGCAAGTTTCTCTTCAGGAGTGGTTGCTTGTTCTGCACGAGCAGTAATCTCAGCAATATAAGGTTTTAATACTGCCATTTTTTCTTGTTGGACAAGCATTGCTTTCATTTGATGGAATTGTGTTGGCATCAATAGGACACGAACAAGTATTGATACGATCACAATCGCAATCGCGTAGTTTCCGTTAAATACGGAAGCAATTTGGTTTAATAACCATTGTGTTGGGACTACTAAATAATTATAGAGCCACCCAATTGGTTCATGGTTTTCATTATATTGAACGGTACATCCCGCAAGTAGTAGGGGAAGAACTGTTGCAACTAATAGCAGTTGAGCTTTTTTAGTTAGTTTCATAATCACTTTCCTTTTCATTTAATAACATGATTTATTGTACACGTGTTTCGTTGAAATAGCAACGTTCTTTATATAATTTGAAACTTTGTGTATAGAGGTGCGTCATTAACTTCGCCTTCTTCATAGCGATCAACGCGTCCGTAAGGGGAAACGGAAGCTTTAACTCTTTCGATAAAACGAGTGACGGCTTTTTCTTCGCCTTGTGCAACCACAAATACAGAGCCATCCATTTTATTTTGAACAGTGCCACAAATATCTAATTGAATTGCGAGTTGCTGCGTGAAAAAGCGGAATCCGACACCTTGAACACGTCCCCAGACACGAATTTGTCTTGTAATCATAGAAAGACCTCCTAAAATCATAAATTATTTGTCATCTCTATGAAACAAGATTACCATGATTTCGCAAAATTTGGTATACTAATAAACGAGGTGAAAACATGTTTAAAGTAATTGAGACAGCAGGTCAAGATGAACCGTGGTGGTTTTTCGATGACTGGGAAAAAATGATTGTTTCGACTGAAGAATTTTCTTCTTTAGAAGAAGCGAAAAATAGTTTCCAACAGCATGAAGCAAGACTTGCTGCAAACTATCCAGAAAAACGATCAAAAGGAGCAAGCGCCATTGCCTTTTGGGATGAGAAAGAACAAGATTATTGTGTGGCGTGTGAATGTGATGTTCAAATTTTCCATGGACTGATTTTAGTCGATGAGAAGAATCAATTAGTAGAGTTGGAAGGAGAAGAACGTGGCTAAACAAACGAAGAAAAAAACACAACGAAAAAATTCAAAGAATACAAATCCGTTTTTATCTATTGAAGCTGTTGCCGTATTTATTATTGTCTATAGTTTATTAGCAATTTTTCAATTAGGCTTCTTAGGAAAATTCTTTGCGAATCTGATTCGTTTCTTTATTGGGGATTTATTTGCTTTTGGTGGAGTGTGTGGCGTTCTAGCTGGTTTTGGAATGTTATTCCGCGGAAGAATGCCTAAAATCATGTGGAGATGGACTGCAGCTGCCATCTCTTCAAGTGTGGCACTCCTTTTATTCGTGTCTGTGATGACCTATAGTAATTTTACAAGTTCAGGTTCTCCTGTCTTCCAAGAGATGATGAGTCGCTTTATGGTGGACTTTACATCGAATACTGTTTCTCAACGTCTCGGTGGTGGGCTGTTAGGAACACTTCTATATTCATGTACATATTTCCTTGTTTCGCAATGGGGAACGTATTTAATTGTCTTCTTATTAATAGTATGTAGCGGACTTTTAATCTTCAACGTGCATTTAAGTGACGTGATGGATTTTGTTCGTACGCAAACAGCGAATGCTTCTGAAAAATTAGCCGAGCGTAAGGCAGAACGTGAAGCGCGCCGTTTGGAAGAAGAACAAGAAGCTGAGGAGAATGTTGTGGTAACACCTGTAGCACCGGCTCCTGCTCCAGTACAAACAGAAACACCTGAAAAAACAAAAGAACCAAGAAAACCTCATTCATTATTAGACCGAATGAAAGATGTGTTCTTTGATGAATATGAAGATGAAACTTTAACAGAAGATGAATATGCAACATCTCCAATGGTAGAACCTATTGAACCGATTCCTCCAATGGAACCAGTAGCGCCTGTTCAACCAGTAGAACCAGTGATGCCTCCACAACCAGTAGCTCCTGTTTCAGTTCAAAAACCAGAAGAGCCTGAGTTTGAGGATGATGGAGAAGACATCGGGGAACTTTCAATGAGTGGTGAACAAAATGATGAAGATTATCAATTACCACCAGTGACTTTATTAAATCCCGTACAACATTCAGATCAAACGAATGAACGTACGATTGTAGAACGCAATATGCGTATTTTAGAGCGTACCTTTGCGAGTTTCGGGGTGGATGCTAAAGTAATGCCAAACCCAATGCTAGGGCCAGCCGTTACAAAATATGAAATTCAACCAGCGATTGGTGTGAAGGTAAGTAAGATTGTTAACTTGAGTGATGATATTGCACTTGCACTTGCAGCTAAAGATATTCGTATCGAAGCTCCAATTCCAGGGAAACCTTATGTAGGGATTGAAGTTCCAAATAGCCAAACAAGTTTTGTTTCCTTTAGCGATGTGATTCAATCAGCGATTCAATCACCAAAACCTTTAGACGTACCATTAGGAAGAGATATCTCTGGTAATGTTCGTCTTTGCGATATTACAAAAATGCCGCATATGTTAATTGCCGGGTCAACGGGTTCTGGTAAATCCGTATGTATTAACGGCATTATTACAAGTATTTTAATGAAGACAAAACCACATGAAGTGAAATTAATGATGATCGATCCGAAGATGGTAGAGTTGAATGTGTATAATGGCATTCCGCATCTATTAACACCGGTTGTAACGAATCCTCGTAAAGCAGCTCAAGCCTTACAAAAGGTTGTAGCTGAGATGGAAAAACGTTACGAATTATTCGCTTCAATGGGTATGCGTAATATCGATGGATATAACGCTCATGTCGAACAATATAACCGTGAAACTGGCGAAAATAACCCAACACTTCCTTATATCGTCGTAATCGTTGACGAACTTGCGGACTTAATGATGGTGGCAAGTAATGAAGTGGAAGATGCGATTATTCGTCTTGCGCAAATGGCCCGTGCTGCCGGAATTCATATGATTCTAGCAACACAACGTCCATCCGTTGATGTTATTACTGGGATTATTAAAGCCAACGTTCCTTCTCGTATCGCCTTTGCGGTATCCAGTGGTACAGACTCTCGTACGATTATCGATGCCAATGGTGCTGAGAAACTTCTTGGACGCGGGGATATGCTATATATGCCAATGGGTGAAAATAAACCAATTCGTGTACAAGGGGCATTCTTAACTGACGAAGAAGTCGAACGTATCGTTGATTTCGTCAAGAATCAACAAGAAGTAGAGTATGATGAAGCGATGATGCCTTCAGAAAATACAAGCTCTGCTGGTGGAAGTGAACCAGAAGACGAACTATTCTACGAAGTGATTGAACTATTAAAAGAACAAGAAACGATTAGTACCTCTTATTTACAAAGAAGATTCCGTATCGGATTTAACCGCGCAGCGCGTATGATAGATGAATTAGAAGCGCGTGGTTATGTTGGACCTGCAGATGGAAGTAAAGGAAGAAAAGTAAATGTTCATGTTTTCAATGAAAATGACGCTTCCGAACCAGGTGAAACGAACGTATAGAGATGTAAAAACCGAACATTTTTCATAAAAATTACCTCCAATGAAAAGATTTAGCTTGATTTTCATTCTATTTATGTTAGAATGACTGTAGTAAATCATTTATTGGAGGTTTTTTATCGTGAAAATTAAAAAGAATTTAGCTTTATTTGCATTGACACTTGGTGCGACTGCTGTATTGGCAGCGTGTGGCGGATCGAAATCTGATAGCTCACAAGCATCTTCTCAAAACGCTGGCTCTTCAGACAACTTTAAAGCGGTAATGGTATCTGATACTGGTGGTATTGACGATAAATCATTCAACCAAGGCGCTTGGGAAGGCCTTCAAGAATGGGGTAAAAACAACGGTGGTAAAACAAAAGGAAATGGTATTGATTACATTCTTTCAAAAGCTGAATCTGACTATACTACAAACCTTAACACTGCGGTTTTAAATGAATACAATATTATTTTCGCAATCGGATTTAAATTACAAAAAGCTGTTGATGAAGCAGCAAAACAAAATCCAGATGCACACTTTGCGATTATCGATAGCGTGGTTGAACAACCAAACGTGGCTTCAATCAACTATAAAGACCAAGAAGCAGCATTCCTTGCTGGGGTTGCGGCTGGTGCAACAACAAAAACAAACAAAGTAGCTTTCATCGGTGGTATGCACGGACCAGCATTAGACAAATTCGAAGCTGGTTTCAAAGCTGGGGTTCAAGCAGTTAACCGTAAAGCAACTGTTGAAGTTCAATATGCTGAATCATTCTCAGATGGTGCTAAAGCAAAATCTCTTGCAGAAGCAATGTACGCTTCAGATGTTGACATTATTTATGCAGCAGCTGGTGGTGCAGGACTTGGAGTATTCGCAGCAGCTAAATCAATCGTTGAAGCAAATCCAGATCGTCAAATTTGGGTAATCGGGGTTGACCAAGACCAACAAGCAGAAGGTAAAGTGAACGACTCTCGTAACGTAACATTGGCATCTACACTTAAAGGTGTAAAACAAGCACTTATCAAATTTAGTGAAGATGCTGCTAAAGGAAACTACCACGGTGGTGAACAAGTACTTTACGGATTGTCTGATAACGGTGTTGGTTTAACAGATGGTCAATTATCGGACGCAGTTAAGGAAAAAGTTGCTGTATACAAAAAAGCAATTATCGAAGGAAAACAAGAAGTTCCTGCGAAACCTTAATTTTAACAAACGAACTTAAATTGAGAGGAGTAGGAGTTGAAGAGAATACGAATTTCTTCGCTCCTACTTTTGTATACATAGAACATTGTACGGGGTGAGAAGATTGGTAGAAGAAACATTTGTGATTGAGATGAAAGGCATCACAAAAAAGTTTGGTAATTTTGTAGCCAATAATCAGATTGATTTAACATTGAAAAAAGGCGAAATCCATGCGCTTCTTGGAGAAAACGGAGCGGGGAAATCGACATTAATGAATATCCTTTCAGGGTTATTAGAACCAACGGAAGGAGAAATTAAAGTAAATGGTGTTCCAACAAAAATTGATTCGCCAAATACAGCGAATCGCTTAAAAATTGGAATGGTTCACCAACACTTTATGCTTGTGAAGAAATTCAGCGTAGTGGAGAACATTATCCTGGGTAAGGAGCAAACAAAGTTCGGTTTTATCGATAAAAATGCGGTAAAACAAGAAATTATGGAACTTTCTAAGAAATACCATCTAGCTGTAGACCCTGATGCAAAAGTAGAAGATATTACAGTTGGAATGGAACAACGTGTTGAAATCTTGAAAACTTTATATCGTGGAGCAGATATTTTAATTTTTGATGAACCTACTGCAGTGTTAACTCCGCAAGAAATTGAAGAACTCATTATTATCATGAAGCAATTAACAAAAGAAGGAAAATCGATTTTCTTAATTACCCATAAGATTAAAGAAATCCAAGCTGTTGCGGATCGCTGTACGGTTATTCGTCGAGGCAATGTGATTGGAACTGTTGAGATTGGTAATGTTTCAGACCAAGAGTTAGCGGATATGATGGTGGGACGTTCGGTATCTTTCAAGACGCAAAAAGAACCTGCTAAACCAACAACAGATGCATTAGTCATTAAAAATCTTATTGTGAAAGATAGCCGTGGTATCGAAGCGGTGAAAGGATTAGATTTAACTGTAAGACATGGTGAAGTTGTAGGGATTGCAGGGGTTGACGGAAACGGACAATCAGAACTCATTCAAGCCTTATCTGGTTTGCGTGCTATCGAGAGTGGTTCGATTCAACTAGATGGAAAAGAAATCACGAAGTTACCTACAAGACAACGGACTGAAGGAGGTCTTGGGCATATTCCAGAAGACCGTCATAAACATGGTCTTGTTCTTCAAATGGGACTCGATGAAAACATCGGTATTCAAACATACTATAAAGAACCGTTATCGAAGAACGGCTTCTTAAATAAGAAGGCTTTTGTGGACTTAGCGGAACGCTTAATCGAAGAGTTTGACGTGCGTACTCCAAGTCCAACGGTGGCAGCTGGAGCTCTTTCTGGTGGGAACCAACAAAAAGCGATTATCGCGCGTGAAATCGACCGTGACCCAAGTTTACTCATTGCAGCACAACCAACCCGTGGACTTGACGTTGGTGCGATTGAATACATTCATAAGCGTTTGATTGATCAACGGAATAAAGGAAAAGCCGTATTGCTCATGAGCTTTGAATTAGATGAAATTCTAAACGTTGCGGATCGCATTGCTGTCATGTATGAAGGTCGAATCGTTGATGTGTTAGATACAAAAGAAACAAATGAAACTGAATTAGGATTATTAATGGCGGGTTCGACAAGAGAACAAGTAAGAGCCAAGGAACAGGAGGCGTTATAAGATGAAAAATTCAAAATACAAAAAGATTCTTATTCCGGTCCTTTCAGTTGTGCTTGGATTATTAGTCGGAGCTCTTATTATGTGGGTATTCGGCTTTGATGTTGTTAAAGGATATTCCGCATTACTCAAAGGATCGCTTGGAAAACCATTTTATATTGGTGAAACCTTAAGACAAGCCACACCTTTAATTCTAGTAGCGCTCGGATTTGCATTTGCAAGTTACGCTGGTTTCTTCAATATTGGGGTTGCTGGTCAAGCGTTAGTCGGATGGTTTGCTTCCGTTGCAACAGGTCTCTTACTACCAGATTTACCTAAGATCATTCTATTACCATTATGTATTTTTATGGGGATGCTTGCCGGTGCTATTTGGGCAGGGATTGCTGGTTACTTAAAAGCGTACTTTAACGCGAGTGAAGTCATTGTAACGATTATGTTGAACTATACAGCACTTCATATCGTAAACTATGTGATTCGTGAGGTTTTAACAGAAAAAGCAGAAATCACAGCTTCAGTTCCAGAAGCAGCAAGCTTAAGAATGCAATTCTTGTATCAATTGACAGGAAAATCAACCTTGCATGGAGGTATCTTTATTGCGATTCTGGCTGTCTTCATTGTGTGGTTAATTATGAATAAAACAACAACTGGTTTCGAATTAAAAACAGTAGGATTAAATAAACATGCTGCAGAATATGCAGGGATGAGTGCGAAAAAGACGATTATTCTTGCGATGGTTATCTCTGGTGCCTTAGCAGGTCTTGGTGGAGTAATGGAAGGGTTAGGAACTTTCCAAAACGCATTCGCTTCAGAAAGTCTTCCAAGTATTGGATGGGACGGAATGGCGGTATCGCTTCTTGGTTTGAATAATCCAATCGGTATTCTATTCTCTGCATTAGTATTTGCCATCCTTCGTATCGGTGGGATTTCTATGCCACTACTAGCGAAGATTCCTACAGAAGTCGTATCTATTGTGGTGGCATTTATTATCTTCTTTGTGGGTGCGAACTACTTAATGGAAGTTATTGTTGATAAATTCCCTCAATTTGGGAAGAGAAAGGGGTAATGAGAAATGGATTTAGTAACACTTTTAC
>CAUQUY010000027.1:0-15418 GCA_963521405.1 uncultured Streptococcus sp. | reverse complement strand
GGGCACTGACCCCCGTAAATGAGAATTAAATAAAAACACCTCCAAGTTGGATTTGGTACAATATTATCAAATGCTCATGGAGGTGTCTTTTTATGGTTAAAAAACGTGTGGCTTATTCTGTCGATACAAAGAATAAAGCCGTAGAAATGAAATTACAGGGATATACTACAAAACAAGTAATGCAGGAGTTAAACATAAAAAATGAAACTCAAGTAGAAACATGGTTTAGATGGTATAAAAATGGAGAAACACATCGTTTCCACCAACAGGTGGGTAAACAATATTCTTATGAAAAAGGAATGGCTAAACTTTCTGAAATCGATCAATTAAAATTAGAATTACGAAGAAAAGAAGTTGAATTAGAAATATTAAAAAAATACAAGGAATTGGAAAGGAAGTGTCGCCTCAAGCAGTTGTAAAATTAGTGGAAGAATTGAAAGGTAAATATACAGTTCATTTAATCTGTTTTTGCCTTAATGTACCCATATCTACTTACTACCGATGGAAAAAGAAAGACTTTTCTCCAACAATTATCGAAGAAACAATCGGTAAAATTTGTAAGAAAAACAAGTTTATTTATGGGTACAGAAAGATTAAGTATTTAATTCAGAAAGAATTGAATCAAATTGTTAACCATAAGGTTGTTCAGCGGATTATGCAGAAAAATGGTTGGAATTGTGCAGTGAAGCCTAAAAAAGCTATCAAAATAGGTAAACCATTCTCAATTACTGGTAATACTTTGAACAGAAATTTTTCAGCAGACAAACCTATGCAAAAATTGACTACTGATATCACATATTTACCTTTCGGTCCTAAACGATTATATTTATCTTCCATTATGGATTTACATAATGGAGAAATCATTGCTTATACAATTTCCTCAAAACAGGATACTAAGTTTGTATTGGATACATTAAATCAAATTGATTTACCTAAGGATGTTCTACTACATAGTGATCAAGGCAGCGTTTATACTTCTGCTGAATACTACAATCTATGTAAAGAAAAAGGCATTATCCGCAGTATGTCCCGTAAGGGGACACCCGCAGATAATGCGCCCATCGAAAGCTTCCATTCTTCGCTAAAGTGCGAAGCTTTCTACATAAAAGATGAAGTAATAACTTCATCTTCTATTGTAATTCAAATTGTAGAAAATTACATCAAATATTATAATGAAAATAGAATCCAACAAAAATTGGACTACCTGTCTCCGGTTGAATACCGGAGACGGTAGCCCTAGGGTGTTTTTATTAAATTCTCACTTTTTGGGGTCAGTCCCCCACCCGGACGAGGGCTTTTTTACTGGCACTTAACAGGAGCGCAAACAACATCTTAGCACCCTTTTCAGCACTCCCCCTGTTCCTCTAGCTGTCCCTAAGACCTATTCCTCTTTACAACACCTCTTTTCAGAAGCAGAACTCTAAAAGTCCGCACTCTCTCCTTTTTTCAAAAAAATCTTCATTACTTTGAAATTCTTCCAACTAAAGAAGACATCACATCTTCCAAGCACTCCGTCCCAGCACTTAGGTTCCTCTAGCCGTCCCTAAGACCTATTCCTCTTTTCAACTCCTCTTTCTAGAAGCAGAACTCTAAAAGTTCGCACACTCTCCCTTTTTTCAAAAAAATCTTCGTTACTTTGAAATTCTGCCATTAGAAATAATTAATTCATCAATGCATCTATAAAAACGGAGAACTCCCCGGATTCTATGATAGTAATAATAGCGAGTGTAATCGATGCGAATTAGTGACTCTGGAAATTTATTTTCTAGAGTCACTTTGAGGCTCGATAGGTGATGAGACGTAAGGCTCACACCGGTACAGCTATTATCACTATCATGAAGATATCCGAGGAGAGTTCGTAGTTTTTATACTTAATTTGATGTTCTAAACTTATTTCTCTGCACCAGAATTTCAAAGGAACGAAGTTCCTTTATTCATTTTTTTGCACAAAAAAAATCGAGAGCGTATCTCGATTTTTCTTAGTTTCTAAAGATCTTGGCTTCTAAAAAGAGGTCGTTGTAAAGCGATAATAGGTCGGTTCCTAAATTGTCGTAAACCTCCATCTTCTCCATTGCTTCCTCACTCGGATAGAAGCTCTCATCCGAAGTAATTTCTTCTGGTAAGAGTGCTAGCGCATCCTTGTTAGGAGTTGCATACCCAACATACTGAGCATTCTTAGCTGCGATTTCCGGACGCAACATGAAGTTGATAAACGCATACGCGCCTTCCTTGTTGCCAACCGTTTTTGGAATGACAATATTATCAAACCATAAGTTCGTTCCTTCGCTTGGAACCACATAGGCTAAATCTTCATTCTCGCTCAACATTTTTGAGGCTTCTCCAGAGAAAGTCACGGCTACGTTTGCTTCCCCTTGAATCATATACATCTTCATTTCGTCAGCGATGATTGCTTTAGCATTTGGCATCAATGTCTTCAAGAACTTACCAGATTCTTTAACAATCGTTTCGTCTTTTTCATTGAGAGAATACCCTTGAGTTTGTAAGGCAATCCCCATCATTTCACGAGCACCATCGATAAAGAGAATCGAATCTTTCAAATCCGTTTTCCATAAATCGCGCCACTCGCTGATAAACCCTTCTGGATAAACTTTCTTATTATAAACAATTCCTAGCGTTCCCCAGAAATAAGGGATGCTATAAGTGTTGTCTGGGTCAAAGGATTTATGCAAGAAACGTGGATCGATATGTTCCATCCCTTTGATTTTTGAGTAATCCAGTTTTTCTAGTAAGTTCTCTTTTACCATCTTATTGATAGTGTACTCACTAGGAATGGCGATATCGTAGTTTGTTCCACCTTGCTTAATTTTTGTGAGCATGGCTTCGTTGGAATCGAACGTTTCATAAATGACCTTATAACCCGTTTCTTCTTCAAACTGTGTAATGAGTTCTGGGTCGATATAGTCTCCCCAGTTATATACGATAATTGTTTGAGGATCTCCTGCCGTTGCCGTTTCAAAATTCTTACGGATTCCAAACAACACTAGGCAAGATACTACGATTGCCCCAATTAACATCGTTAGTCGCTTCATAGTGTGACTCCTTTCAATAAGTCACTCTCAGCGTTTTTCCCATTTACTCGTTTTTGTTGGAATTTTTGAATGAAGTAATATCCAATTACAAGTGATAATGAGAATAGGAACATCAATGTACTTAAGGCATTGATTTCTAATCTGATTCCTTGGCGCGCACGTGAGTAGATTTCAACGGCTATCGTTGAGAATCCATTCCCTGTTACGAAGAATGTCACGGCAAAGTCGTCTAACGAATAAGTAAATGCCATAAAGAATCCACTGAGAATTCCTGGTGTAATCGATGGTAAAACGATGCGTGTTAATACTTGTGAGCTTGTAGCACCTAAGTCACGAGCCGCTGTAATCATCGATGGGTTCATTTCTGATAATTTTGGTAAAACCATTAGTACAACGATTGGAATGTTAAACGCGATGTGCGCAAGTAATACCGACATAAAGCCGAGTTTGAATCCAACCACTGTGAAGAGAATTAAAAGGCTGGCACCGATGATAACGTCAGGAGATACCATCAAAATATTGTTAAAGCCTAATAATACTTGTTTGCGACGGTTTGAACGGATGTAATGGATCATGATGGCTCCAAGAGTTCCAATCACAGTCGCAATTAAAGATGATAAGAGTGCAAGAATCAGTGTATCTAACACAATTCCGATTAAACGTGTATCCGCAAGAACGGCTTTATAATGGTCAAGTGTGAAACTCTCGAATCCGTTCATGCTACCAGCACTGTTAAATGAGTAAAAAATCAGGTAGAAAATCGGAGCGTATAAAACTACGAATACGAAAACTAAGTAGAGATTCGTCCACTTGCTATAATTTTCTAATTTCATTCTGATACGCCTCCTTTTCTACGGTCTCTTGTAATAAACATTAAAATAATCATCGCTACAATCAATACAACCCCGATGGTAGAACCCATTCCCCAGTTTTGTGTTACTAAGAAATGTTGCTCAACGGCTGTACCAAGTGTAATCACGCGGTTTCCTCCAATTAAACGAGTCAACATGAAGAGTGAGAGTGATGGAATAAATACGGCTTGTACTCCACTACGCACCCCATTCATCGTTAATGGGAAGATAACACGTCTAAACGTATCCCATTTTGTTGCCCCAAGGTCGCGGCTTGCCGCAATGAGAGAACTTGGCAACTCTTCGATAGAGTTGAAGATTGGCAAAATCATAAATGGTAACTCGATGTACGCTGCTACCGTTAAGAAACTGAAGTCAGTGAATAGGAATTCTTGTGGTGCCAATCCAAATAATGAAAGGAAGTTGTTCACTGTTCCTGTTTGGCTAAAGATTCCGATAAATGCATAGGCTTTTAATAGTAGGTTTACCCATGTCGGTAAGATGATTAATAAAAGCCATAGTTGTTTATGTTTTGTACGACTTAGGAAAAGTGCTGTTGGATAACTCACGAGTAGCGTTACAAGTGTTACTAGAAATGCGTACCACACAGAGTTGAATGTCATTTCTAAGTAGTTTCCTGACGCGAAATAGTTCGTGTAGTTTCCAAGCGTTACTTGACCATTGATGTCGAAGAATGATTTATAAAAAATCATTCCAAGTGGCGTTACTACGAATAATAACAACCAGATAAAGTATGGAATGGAAAATAAGAAACGAGATTGTTTAGTCATTTTCTTCTACCTCGTCTTCGTAGCTTTCTAAACGAGCGTCGAAGTCTTCTTCACTTTCTCCAAAACGCATTACGTGGATATCGTGTGGTTCGAAGTATAAGCCCACTTTTGATCCAACTTCTGCTTTACGAGTTGAGTGAATCATCCATTCGTTGCCATTTTCGTCATAACAGATGATTTCGTAGTGAACTCCGCGGAATAATTGAGTGTCCACTTCAACTGTTAATTTTCCTTTTTCGATAGACGTTAACGATAAGTCTTCTGGACGAATCACGATTTCAACTTTTTCGTTTGGACGCATACCGGCATCGGCACACTCGAACTCTTTACCAACGAATTCTACAAGGTAGTCTTCCTTCATAACCCCATCAACGATATTACTTTCACCGATAAAGTCCGCAACGAAACGGTTGATTGGTTCGTCGTAAATATCTACTGGTGTTCCTGATTGAACGATTTCTCCTTTGCTCATAACGAAGATTTCATCACTCATCGCCAACGCTTCTTCTTGGTCATGCGTTACGAAGATAAATGTGATTCCTAAACGTTGTTGCAATTCACGAAGTTCATATTGCATGTCTGTACGAAGTTTTAAGTCTAATGCTGATAATGGTTCATCAAGTAGTAGCACTTCTGGTTCATTGACAAGCGCGCGGGCGATAGCCACACGTTGTTGTTGTCCACCAGACATTTGTGAAATTTCACGGTTTTCGTATCCAGATAATTGCACCATTTTTAAAGCGTCTGCCACTTTTTCTTTAATGATGTTTTCTGGAGTTTTCTTTAAGCGTAATCCAAACGCGATATTTTCGAATACGTTCATATGTGGGAATAATGCGTAGTCTTGGAAAACAGTGTTCACTTTACGTTTGTTTGGTGGAAGGTTAGTAACGTCTGCCCCGTTTAAAGTTACTTTTCCGTTTGATACATCTGTAAATCCAGCAATGATACGCAAGATTGTTGTTTTACCGCATCCCGAAGGCCCTAGTAATGTATAGAATTTTCCTTTTTCGATTTCGAAGTTGATATTTTTTAAAACATGAGTGTCCTCATAAAATTTGTTCACATTCTCAAATGAGATAATTGTGTTGTTTGACATTGCTAGCACCTAACTTTCTTAATTATAAATATGAATCTGTCGCTACGACTAAAACTTTCGATGTTGTCTTAGCGGCGTTGCTAATTTGGTGTTTGGCTTTCGCCTCAAAATAGAAGGACTCTCCCTTGGAAACTACTTCAACTTGTTTACCGACTTTGACCTGAATAGAACCTTCGAGCACATACCCAAATGTTTCCGCAAGTGACGGTTGGAACGTTTTGTACGCTCCCCCAACGGCAAACTCTAGAATTACGGGTTCCATCTCATGCTCGTTCGAGTCTGGATTGAGCCATGTGACCATCGTATGGTGCTTGACGTCTTCCATCATCGTCATATCCTCTTCGCGGTAAATCGTGAGCGCCTCTTCTGGCCCCTCATCGAAAAAGTCCGCTGCAGGGCATCCCAACACTTCAAGAATATCAAAGAACGTATCCATTGATGGTGAGCTCAAATCATTCTCTAATTGCGAGATATATCCCTTTGACAAATCTGTTCTCTCTGCTAACTCTTCTTGCGTTAAACCCTTTTGAATACGGAGGGCACGCAGTTGATGACCGATTTCCATTGTCTTCTCCTTTTAAACTAATTGTTTACTAACACAAAGACCATTATACATTAAGTTTAGTAATAGTCAACAAAATAAACTAAAAAAATTGCCCTTTTTTGAGGTTTTATTTTTCAGCATCACACTGCGGTTTTTGTGATTATTTTTTCTTTTGAAAAAAGTCGAAATTATCATATATGATAATTATCATTTATGATAATTTTGCATTGTTTAAAAAATCAAAATTAACTTATAAGTTAATTTTGATTGAATGCAAAAAAACAGGATTCGATATCGAATCCTGTTTAATCGTTTATTTAACTTTTCCTAGTGAGATAGCATTTCCTGAGCTATTTCCAATCCTGTCATGCTTGATGGGTAGTACGTTGGCCAGTTATCCATTTCTTCCAATAGTTTTTCTTGGCTTTCATTTCCCATAAAGATGTGGAAGTGTTCTGCTTTTACTGGAGCGATGTTATGGTCGCTGAATTGAACGTATTTAGGAGCGCCTTCTACTGGAGTCACGGCTTCGAATAAGTAACGAACGCCGCGGTTTCCTTTTTTATACGTTAAGATTTTGTATCCTACATATTTATATTCTGCTTTAGCCGTTGTTCCATCTTCTTTTTGGAACTCCATTGTAGTATCTGTGATATTGATATTTTTGACATCCGTCTTATATCCTGTTGTGTAGTAAGCTTTATACTCGTCTTTTGTCATTGTTTTACCGATTTTAGCTTTGTAATCGAAGACTGGATCAAGCGTTCCATCTACTAAGTAAGGATATACAGATTGCCATTCGCCAGCGTAATCAGAAAGTGTACGATCTTTTACAGCACTGTCTTCGAAATAGCCTTTTGAGACTGTCTTCTCATTTTCTGCGTGTTCTGGTTGAATGTCTTTCCCTGGTTGGTCTGTCGTTTTCTTCAAGGCTTCAAGGTTTTCGCGCATTACAGAGATGTAGTCTTCGCCTTTATCCATTTCCTCTTTTGTTAAAGATTCGATTGGGTTCAATACGGCTAACTCCACTCCTGCTTCTTCCGCTAACGTCTTAGCAATTTTTTCTGAAGCATTTTCTTCAAAGTAAATAATCTTAATGTCGTTTTCTTTTACGTATTTCGTTAATTCTGCTAAACGGGCAGCACTTGGCTCAGCTTCTGGTGAAATTCCAGTAATTCCGACTTGGTTTAAGCCGTAGTCTAATGCTAAATAACGGAACGCCGTATGTTGCGTTACAAAGTTCTTTTGTTTAGCATCTTTAAATGCATTTGTGTAGTCGTTATGCAACGCTGTTAATTTTTCGATGTATGCTTTAGCATTTTTCTCGAAAGCCTCTTTACGCTCAGGGAAAGCTTCCCCTAACTGTTTTGTAATGTTTTGAACCATTTGAATCGCGCGTTCTGGTGATAACCATACGTGTGGATCGTATTCATGGCTGTGACCTTCTTCGCCACCGTCATGGTCGTGTTCTTCCTCTTCCCCACCAGGTAGCAGTACCATATCTTTTGTAGCACTGATGGCTTTGACTTTACTATCAGATTCGATAGTCTTAAGAACTGCAGGAATCCAAGTTTCCATATACTCGCTAGCATAAACAAGCGCATCTGCTTCGCTCATTTTTGCGATTTCTTTTGCAGAAGGCTCGTAGTCGTGAGGTTCTATTCCAGCACCGATGATAAGCGATACGTCTCCTTCATCTCCTACAATATTTCTTGTGAAATCATAAATCGGATAGAAGGTTGTTGAAATTTTTAGCTTTCCTGATTGTGTTGTGCTGTCTGAATTACTTGGCGCACATCCAACGGCAACCAGTACAAACATCAATAATAATCCAATAAAGGTTGTTTTTTTCATGATATATTCTGTCTCCATTTCTCAAATCGTAATTCTTACGTTTTACATTGTAGCACCTCACCAGATTCATTGCAAGGATTATTTTCTGAAAATTATTCGACAGAAAGGAACGCCTCCTGCGCAATCTTTTTTATTCTATTCTTAAAACTTGTAGCATTTTTGAATTTCACGATAGCACCTCAATATATGAATAAATTTTATCGGTGACCCTGAAGAGCTTTGCGTAATGCATCAATTTTTGATAGTTTACCGAATACTTTTGGAAGTATAGTTTGAAAGCTTGTGCAATCAATTGTACATCCATTTTATATACCGGACGTAAACACTCTACTAGAGTCCTCTCTATTTCATATATACGGATTCGTTGTCCTTTTTGGCGTTCAATTTCTACAATACCCACATCAAAATTAGTACGTGTCACAACAGGTTTTACTTCTTGTGCTTGTTTAATAGTTGAAGTATTCACTCCATATGGGAACATCATCGTTTTTTCAAAAGGAACCGTTAGCGATAATCCATGTAACCACAATGCCGTATCAAGTGCATATACTCCTTTTGGATTTCGTAATTGAATTAAATACCAGTCATCCATATAGAGGTCTGCCAATCCATACAAACCGTTTCCGAGCGGTTCCAGTTCCTCTTGCTCAATCATTTTTCGATAAGTTCGATAGCTTAATCCTGCTTCTTTCACTTCACGATAAGATAGGATGCCATCATTCCTTTTTAAATACTCTATAATTTCTGTTTGTTTTGGATTCATTTTTTCACCCCATATAAAACGTAAACAATTCGCTAACAAGTTGTAATAATGTTAGCATTTTGTTTACGTTTTTTCAACCTGCAAAAAAAGCCTTATCCGCATCATCGCAGATAAGACTTCTCTCCGGTTAGATTAATACTTTCGATAAGAATGATTGTGTACGCTCCATTTGCGGATTCTCGAGTACTTCTTTCGGATCCCCTTCTTCCACAATCACGCCACCATCCATGAAGATTAAGCGCGTGCCTACTTCACGGGCAAATCCCATTTCGTGCGTTACAACAACCATGTTCATGCCGCCTGCTGCAAGTTCCTTCATTACGGCCAGCACTTCTCCGACCATTTCTGGGTCCAGCGCTGACGTTGGTTCATCGAACAAGAGCACATCTGGTTCCATCGCAAGCGAACGCGCAATCGCGATTCTTTGTTTTTGTCCCCCAGATAAAGAGTTCGGGTAGACATCCGCTTTATCGGCTAAGCCCATTTTTTCTAAAAGCTCGTGTGCTTTTTGTTCTGCGACCTCCTTGTTGATTTTCTTCAATTGAATCGGCCCAATGGTGATATTTTCTAAGACGGTTAAATGCGGGAATAGATTGAAGTGTTGGAACACCATCCCTAAGTGTTGACGCACGCTATCGAGGTCGACTCCTTTTTCATTGATGCATTGGTCTTTGAAGAATACCTTTCCGCTAGTTGGCTCTTCTAATAAGTTTAGACAACGTAAGAAAGTCGACTTCCCTGATCCAGAAGGACCGATAATCACGAGCACTTCCCCTTGTTCAATATGAGTGGAAATTCCGTTTAAGACTTGCTTGTCGCCGTATTGTTTTTTAATCTCTTCTGTTCTAATCACTGGCTTGTAACTTCCTTTCTAATTTGTCCATAAAGAATGCAATCGTCGTAGTCATGACAAAGTATAAGAACGCCGTCATTAACAGTGGGATAAATACCGTAAAGGTTGCCCCACGAACGGTATCTGAGCTGTACATTAGATCGTGAATTCCGATTAAAGAGACGATGGATGTTTCTTTGATTAATGTCGCAAATTCATTACCGATGGCTGGTAAAATATTTTTCATCGCTTGTGGTAAGATAATTTGGCGCATGGCCATTCGTTTCGGCATTCCCATTGAACGAGCAGCTTCCATTTGCCCTTTATCCACCGATTGAATCCCACTACGGATAATTTCAGCGATATAAGCTGTCGTATTCACGGACACGGCAATGACTCCTGAAACGAAGTCGTTTAAATCAAGAACGGTCGCAAGTCCAAAATACACTAAGTACAATTGCACAAGAAGTGGCGTTCCACGAATAATGTCGATATAGACCTTCGCTGCTTTTGACAAGAACTGGTTTGAGCTGAGTCTTGCGAGTGCCATTAACGTTCCACATCCAACCCCGACAATTACAGAGAAGAATGATAGTAACACGGTTGTCGTTGCCCCTTCGAGAAACAAAGGCCAATATTTAATAATCAATTCCATTCTTTTTCCTTCTTTCTATTCTGACATTAAATTCGTATTGCGAATAATCGATTCTTTTAGTTTCCCAGAAGACTCTAACTGATCGAGTACTTCTTGTACTTTTTGTACAAAGACTTCATTGCCTTTTTGTGCCACTGCTGCAGTCCCGGCATCTTCACTTGGAATTTCTACCGAAGCAACCGTTAAATCCGAATTTGCCTTCACAAATTCATCTGCTGCAATATTATCCATAATCACCGCATCGAGTTTTCCTTGTTGCAAGGCTAAAATCAAGGTTGGATTTTTCGGTTGTGACGTGAGTGTTGCACCTGTCAATGTGTCTTTTACAATTCCTTCTTGAGAGGTTCCTTTTTGCGCACCTACATTTGCCCCATTGAAGCTATCTAGCGACGTGAACTTACCGGCATCCGTCTTCTTCACGACCGCTACCATATGTGAATCGTAGTAAATATTCGTGAACGCCACTTCCTTACTACGCTCTTCGGTTGGGGTAATCCCTGCTAACACGAGGTCTACTTTTCCAGACTTCATCGCCGCAATCAAGAAGTTAAATTCCATCTCTCGAATCTCTACCTCCACTCCGAGCGCTTCACCAATGGCATTTGCGATATCAATATCAATTCCGACAACTGAGTCTTTACCGTCGTTAATATAATGCCATTCAAACGGCGGGTAGTCCGCTGTTGTTCCGATAACGATTTTCTTTTTGGCATAAATTCGGTCTAACACAGCCGAACCTGTACTGTTTTCTGTTGTTATTTGATTCGTACATGCTGCTAAGAAGCCGACAAGCACGATGAGCATCGCTATAATTTTCTTCATTTGAAACCTCCTTATAAAATAAGGTTCTATAATTTTTAGGGTTGATGGAGAAAATCCACCAACCCTATAAATTATAGACCCATTTGATAACCATCAGGATATTTTGTATACAAAAAAATCAGTTCTTCCAATCACAAAAATTATCTAATTACAATTACTCTACTAACATCTTATTTATAACTAGATGATTGTCCTTGATAGTAATGATTTTATCATATCCAACCATCATTTCCTCTGAAATGTGATGTTCTATATCAATAACTGCTCCAGAATAAGTTTTTATCAAATCATTCAATATTTTTGAATTCTCATCATCCAGCCCTGATAAAGCCTCGTCAACAAGTAAGCATGGTTTTTCAAATAATAATGCTCTTGCTAACTCTAACCGTTTTAATTCTCCACCAGACAGAGAATGTAATTGTTTATCCATTTTAGTATGTAACATCTCTTTTGTTGCTAAATGTTTCATTCCTACTCTTCTTAAAATTTCAATGACTCTACTTTCATCTATTGGACTATCAAACGTCAGATTAAACAGCAATGTTTCGTCAAAGATAAATGGGTTTTGAGAAACAACAGAAAAAAGTTCAATTCCGTTTTCTTGCCCATAATTGATAGTACCAGATAATACCTTCGTTTCCCCTAAAATAGTTTTTAAAAAAGTACTCTTTCCTGAACCTGAAGGTGCTTTGAATAATATCTTATCATAACTTCCAAGTGAAAAATCAATATTTTTAATCAATTCATTATCTTGATATCCTACTGTAGCTTGTTTAAATTCTAAGATAACTTCTGTACTTGTTGGTAACTCTAACAGTTGCTCATATTCTTCGGCTTTACTATTAAGAGTTAGCACTTTATTCAATACTGGATCAATTGATTGAATCACATTATATGTAGAAGCAACAGTTATTAATGGAGATACAACCCTATCAGCTGCCATATAAATAGTGAGCAAACTCCCTACTGTCATATATCCATTTTGAACAGAACTTATTCCCAGCATTAATGCTATCAATAATGAGCACACATATAGTAAACTAATAACGGTATTAGCGATATTCTGATTAAAATCCATCTTAAAATAATTTTTTTCAGATACTCCTAACTTCTCATTCAACTTTTTTAGTACATTATTTACCACACCAAATCTTTTCATCAACGGGCGTGCCTCTAAAAAATCTGTTAAAAATCCTATATATTGATCATTGGCTTCTTGCCAACGTATAGTTCCTTTCTTTAACCATTTTTTAGTTAACTTAGGAATTAGAGCAGGTATAGCTCCCAAACTAACAAAAAGTAAACCCACTAACATATTGATATTCATCAAAAATACAAATGTAACAACACCTTGAAGTGCACACAAAATCATAGTAAATACACTATTGATAAATTTTTGTTCAATTTGCTGGACTTCACTAGTAATACTAGTTATGTAAGAACTTGGTGATTGCTGTAAATTCTCTTTTCTAACAGAATTTACTGCATGTATATTTTTTAACTGATAATTTACATTTTGAATAAACTTTCCTTTAAAGAAACTAAATAGAAATTGTGATAAAACAATTAACAGTAAAAAAATCAGCCATAAAAATACTGTATGTATACTGCTATCAAAATCACTTTTGTTCATATAATCTGTAAATTTCCCTAAAAAATACGGTGCGCCAATTCCATCAAGAGATAGTAAAGCTAAAAATAACACAGCACATATAAATATTCGCTTATTACCTACCAGTATGAATCTTAAGTATCGAAACATTCTGATTCCCTCCACTCTAATGTAGAAAATTTAAATTCAATAATACAAGTTTCGTTTTTTACAAAAAACAACAAAAAGATAGTTAACTTTCAATTTAATCCTAAACAATTCCGACAATTTTGTCAATATAGGTTCTATAATTCTTAGGATTGGTGGAAAATTTCCATCAACCCTAAAAATTATAGAACCTAAAATAAAAACGCCTCTTATGCTAAACGCATAAGAGACGATGTCTGTCGTGGTACCACTCTATTTTGACGGGGAATTGCTTCCCGATCCTTTTCCTTGTTAACGCAGATTTCTGCGAAGATGGCTACTCGATTTCCCCATCTTTTCTACAAAGTGCGCTTCCAGAATTTCTTATCCAATGAGCTTCCACTCTACCTCATCTCGCTTGCGACTCCAAAATTCTGTACTCTCTTTGTCAATGAATTTATGTTCTTAAGTTGTTTTGTATTTTAGACCCATTCTTTTTGCTTGTCAACTGGAACATTCGTTTTTTGTACAAAAAAACGATGGACTAAGAAAAAAATTGGCAAGCAAAGTGATTGAATCAAACTCCAAGCCATCATCATCAATACTAGACGTGAACTCCAAACAAAACTTTCTTTCCAGAAAACTGAACCCTGAATACTCGATAGCGAATCCGCCATCATAATATGACTGGCATTCATTTGATAGAAAACCACTAGAAGCACTAAAGAAGCGACAACAATTGTGAATAGAGAATGCTTGCTGTTCACATTCAATAAGCCCATCAATGTCACACCAGCACCCGTCAATTCCAAAAACAACAGTTGAATTCCCTCTTGCGTAAACACATCTCCAAATCTTAGTGCATAAAATGCAACTACAGCACTCAATACAAAGGCCACCATCGACAAGCTATAATAAATCTTATTCAACATAAAATCCACCTTCTCCATTTCTATCCTATAAGTACAAGCTACTAAAATAACGATAGTCTCTTGACGAACCAAAGAATTATCGATTTCAATAACCACTTCTATACCGCGCTGATTGGCTTCCTTTATAACCTCTGACTATCAATGCTGGAATCATCCGTCTCCTTTCTAATATTGTTTTTCATCAATTGATATTCTTTCTAACCTGTTTTCTTTAAAAGACAATACTTCCTCATGAATATTGTAGAATAAAAAAAAAAAAAAAAGAAAAGGTTTACTTCTCAACCTTTTCTAATCCATACGTTTGTATTTCATCTCTCAATAACACTAAAGAAATTTTGCCAATAGTTGATAATTGACCCTTCTTGCAAATTCTCTTTATAAAAAGCGTTTGAAGTGACTCAATATCAGAATCACACCAAACGCTTTATGATTATTTACTTAAACCTTCGATAATTTTATCTAGGTTCCATTTCATCATGCTGTAGTAGCTGTCTCCATCTTTTCCTGCTTCTGCAATAGAGTCAGTGAAGATTGTTGAGTAGATTGGTAGACCAGTTTCTTGAGATACTGTCTTCATTGGACGATCATCCACACTACTTTCTACGAATAATGATGGAACTTTTGATTCACGTAATTGACGAACCAATTTTGTGATTTGTTCTGGAGTTCCTTCTTCTTCTGTGTTGATTTCCCAAATGTACGCTGATTTAATATCGTACGCTTTAGAGAAGTACTTGAAGCAGCCTTCACTTGTTACGATTAAACGTTTTTCTTCAGGAATTTTCGCGATACGTTGTTTAGCATCTTTATCTAACGCTTCAAGTTTTTCAACATAAGCTGCTAGATTCTTTTCGTATGTTTCTTTGTTCTTTGGATCTTTTGCGATTAATTGTTTCGCGATGTTCTTCGCATAAATAACACCGTTTTCGATGTTTAACCATGCGTGAGGGTCTTCTTTTCCAGCTTCGTTTTGGCCTTCTAAGTAAATCACTTCTACGCCATCACTCACTGCAAAGTAATCTTTATTCGCTTCTTTCTTCGCATTATTCACCATCTTTGTGAACCAAGCGTCCCCACCGTTTTCTAAGTTGATTCCATTATAGAAAATCAAGTCTGCTTTTTGTACCTTTTGAACATCTTCTGGTAATGGTTCATACTCGTGTGGGTCTTGTCCTACTGGAACAATACTATGTAAGTTCACTAAATCACCGGCGATATTTTTTGTCATATCATAAATAATAGAGTTGGTTGTCACCACATTGATTTTTTCAGTATTTGCCTTTGAACTATTATCTTTACTTGTATCTTTACTTGTAGCGCATCCTGCAATTCCTAATACAACAAGTGCTGCTACAAAGAGTTTCTTCATTCTATTCATGAGATTTCCTTCTTTCTCTTTGTTTTGGTGAAACGATAAAACTTACGACAAAAAGTGCTGCTGCTGTTAATACGATGGTTGATCCAATAGCGATGTTAAACGTATATCC
>CAUQUY010000026.1:0-15419 GCA_963521405.1 uncultured Streptococcus sp. | reverse complement strand
GTTCAATGAAGCAATGGACGCTATGAAGAAAGACGGAACTTTGAAAAAAATCTCTGAACAATTCTTCGCTGGTCAAGACGTAACTGAACCTAAAGATTTTAAAACAGAAAAAATCGATATTTCAGATGTAGACTAATATGTTAAATAAAATCTTTGATATTAATATTGCGATTAATAACTTTTGGTTTATTCTTAGTGGATTGGGATATACATTAGGAGTCGCGTTAACGAGTTTTGTTTTCGGAACGATTTTAGGATTCGTTCTTGTTTTAATGAGACGTTCAAGATTCCGTTTATTAAGATGGATTGCGACATTTCATGTTTCCTTTATGCGCGGAACACCAACTTTAGTATTTTTATTCTTACTATATTTTGGGTTACCATTTTTAAAAATAACGTTACCGGCTTTAGTCTGTGCGCTCCTTTGCTTTAGTATCGCAAGTAGTGCGTATATTTCTGAAGTGTTGCGTTCGGCCATGGACGCAGTGGATAATGGTCAATGGGAAGCAGCGATGTCTCTTGGAATGAGTTACCGACAAACGTTGCAAAAGGTCATCGTTCCACAAGCATTCCGAATCGCCATTCCGCCATTAAGTAATGTGTTACTGGATATGATTAAAGGATCGTCTCTTGTTGCGATGATTTCACTACCTGACATTTTCCAAAATGCGAAAATTGTGGGTGGACGTGAACAAAACTATATGACGGTTTATATTTTAGTGGCGATTATTTACTGGATTATCTGTTTGCTTTTTGAACAAGGACAACGATATTTAGAAAAGAAAATGGCACTTTAATTGAAATAGAACAGAGAACTGTGTAAAAGCAGTTCTCTTTTTTATATAATCGTTGAAACTATTTGAAGTATAGGCATTTCTTCGTTAAAATGAATAGGACTCAAAAGAACAAATGGTTATCGGAAAGGACACTTATGAATACAAAAACAATTTGGGAGCAACATGGCTTCCACACATTAACACCGATACAAGAAAAGACACAAGAACTGATTAAAGAGGGAACAGACGTTGTAGCTATTTCGCCAACAGGGACTGGAAAAACATTAGCGTATGTTGTTCCTATTTTGGAAAGAGTAAAAGCAGATAAAACGCTGCAAGCTTTAATTGTGGCGCCTTCTCAAGAATTAGCTCAACAAATTGGTGCAGTGATTAGAGAATGGAAAACACCTGAAATTCGTGTGCAAGTTTTAGCGGGTGGAGCAAACGTAAAACGACAAGTAGAGAAGTTAAAGGAAAAGCCAGAAATCGTTGTAGGAACACCTGGACGATTACTAGAACTTTCTAAGCTTCGTAAATTAAAGCTACACCAAGTAGAGATGCTTGTATTAGATGAAGCCGATTATTTACTCGATCCAGAGCAATTGAGTAATACAAGAGAGCTTGTTAAGAAACTTCCTTCAGAAAGACAAGTGCTTTGTTTCTCGGCGACAAAGAATAAGAATTTAGAAGAAGTTAATAAATGGATTAATATGCTTCCGACTTTTGTTGAAGTTTCAGAGGGAAACTCTGTGCATTCGAACGTAACTCATGGATATATTGAATGTCCAACTAGAAAACGTGATGAAGTGTTAAGAAAGCTTGCTTTCTCCGAAAATGCAAATCAAGCGTTGGTTTTTGTTAATTCGATTGCAAATGCTGCATTACTTGGTGAAAAGTTAGCGTATCATCAAGTTCCAGTTGCACTTCTTTCTAGTGATGCTCATCAAACGGAACGTAAGAAAGCTATCGACTTATTTAAGAAGGGACAGATTCCATTCTTACTGAGTACCGATGTCGCACAGCGTGGCCTTGATATTGAAGATTTACCACTTGTCATTCATTATGATATTGCAGATTCTACGGAGCAATATACTCACCGTTCTGGACGTACAGGACGTATGGGGAAAGAAGGATTAGTACTTAGTCTCGTCAATGACCGCGAACTAAGAGACTTGAAGAAGGTTGCTGGGAAACATAAACTAGTTCAGTTTGAACTATATGCAGGACAATTAAAACCAGTCACACAACCGAAAAAGAAAGAAGTAAGTTCTAAGAAACCAACTCAGAAACGAAAGAAGGGAAATAAGAATGGAAATCATCGAGGATTTAAAAAGTCAAATTAGTTTCTTTGGATTCGAAATGACGGATGCTGATAGCTTAGTGGGTTTGGAAAAAGGAGATCAAACCTTTGTACTCTATTGGGCTAAAGATGGTTTCGTTCTTTTTGAAACTTCAAAAGAAGGTGTATGGAGAGCGAATAGACCAATTGTTATCCCTTCAGAACGCATTCAAAAGGTTTCCATGGAGAAGAAACTTTTAGGAAATCCCAAATTAACATTGCAATATCTTGATAAAGAGGAAACTTATGTCGTACCTATGAAATGTGGATTTCATCAAAATCAAAAAGTAGAAGTCAAGAAACTCATGAATACAATAGAAGGATAAAAGGGTAGTTGTATGGATATCATTAGTTCACCTAAAAATGAAAAAATTAAAGAGCTTGTCAAACTTCAGACTGCAAAAGGTCGTAAGAAAGCAGGGATGTATCTTCTTGAAGGAGAGCATCTTGTAGAAGAAGCGATTAAAGAAAATGCGCTGATTGAATTAATAGTAGTAAGTAGTAATCGTCTTGAAGATTACCAACTATTATTAGGCCAAACGAACGCACAACTTGTAGTTGTATCTCAAGACGTCTTCCAAAAGTTATCAATGACAGAAACTACTCAAGGAATCTTAGCAGTTGTGGAGATAGTTAAACAAGAGGCATTACCTCAAAACGGTCGTATGATTGTACTAGATGCAGTTCAAGATCCAGGAAACTTAGGAACGATTGTGAGAACAGCTGATGCTGCTGGATTCGATGCGGTCATTTTAGGAACAGGAACGGTTGATTTATATAATGATAAAGTTCTTCGTTCAATGCAGGGAAGCCATTTCCATATTCCAGTTTTTCAAGCGGATTTGAAAGATTACTTGCCAACGCTTAAAGATAAAGGTGTACAAGTAGCTGTGACGGCATTGCACCGTGATTCAAAGGATTACACTGTTTTACAAGGAGTAACAGATGTAGCCATCGTCGTTGGTAATGAAGGACAAGGTGTTTCAAATGATGTGATTTCCTTAGCGGACGTCATCATCACAATTCCAATGTTTGGCAAAGCAGAATCACTTAACGTAGCTATTGCTTCGGCACTATTAATGTATAAAACGAAAGAGATGAAGGAGTAACAATGGATAATAGACCAAATCCAATGGGAAAGAAACGCCCAATTCTTGAAACGGTTAGAAATATGACCATTATTTTCATTGCGTTAAGTGCGATTGCAGCATTATATAATTTTGCCTTAGCAGCAAGAGTGCTAATTATGGCAGTAGTGATGTTAGTTATCTATATCTGCATGTTTTTCTCTAAAAAGAAGAATACAGAGAGCAAAGAAAAAGAAACAGAAGAGTCGTAATAAAGCTGTAAAATCAATTGACAGAATGTTCGTCTTTAGGTATACTAATTTAGTACTGTTTCAGTAGCTCAGCAGGATAGAGCATTCGCCTTCTAAGCGAACGGTCGGGGGTTCGAATCCCTCCTGAAACGCTAAATGATAAAGAGTATTATCGGATTTATTTCGATAATGCTCTTTTTTTATTTTTGCTTAGTGAAAATAAAGTAAGAAAAGAGACATATTGTGAATACAGAATCTTAGATTGTGAAATTTTTCATTCTGTTTCAAAAAAATAGTACAGCGAAACACGCTGTTATAATACATCTTTCACAACTTTTAACACTTTAAAATCGCTATTATAGCAATATTTAACAAAATCTTTGTATTTTTTTACACTTAAGTATTGCAACTAATTTTTATTGTGTTATAATATTCATGTAGATAGCTGTTATAAGTTTCACAACCAATTATCTAAGGAGGAAAAATTTATGGAACAATGGAACGGTTTCAAAGGTAAAGTATGGAAAGAAGAAGTTAACGTCCGTGACTTTATCCAAGAAAACTACACACTTTATGAAGGAGACGACAGTTTCTTAGCTGGACCTACTGAAGCTACTAAAGCTTTATGGGCACAAGTAATGGACTTGAACAAACAAGAACGTGAAGCTGGTGGTGTCTTAGACATGGACACTAAAGTTGTATCAACAATCACTTCACATGGTCCTGGTTACTTAAACAAAGATTTAGAAACAGTTGTTGGTTTCCAAACTGAAAAACCATTCAAACGTAGCTTACAACCATTTGGTGGTATCCGTATGAGTGAACAATCAGCTGAAGCTTACGGATTCAAGATCGACGAAGATATTTCTCGTATCTTCCGTGACTGGCGTAAAACTCACAACCAAGGTGTATTCGATGCTTACACTCCAGAAATGCGTGCAGCTCGTAAATCAGGTGTTATCACAGGTTTACCAGATGCTTACGGACGTGGACGTATCATCGGTGACTACCGTCGTGTAGCTTTATACGGGGTTGATCGTTTAATCGCTGAAAAACAAAAAGACTTCGCTAACATTGGCGATGGCACTATGTCAGACGATGTAATTCGTTTACGTGAAGAAGTTTCAGAACAATACCGTGCATTATTAGAATTAAAAGAATTAGGTAACATCTACGGATTCGATATTTCTAAACCAGCTTCTAACGCTCGCGAAGCTTTCCAATGGTTATACTTAGGATACTTAGCAGCTATTAAAGAACAAAATGGTGCGGCTATGTCTCTTGGACGTACTTCAACATTCTTAGATATCTATGTACAACGTGACTTAGAAAACGGAACATTAACTGAAGAACAAGCACAAGAACTTGTTGACCACTTCGTTATGAAATTACGTTTAGTTAAATTCGCTCGTACACCAGAATACAACGCATTATTCTCAGGAGACCCAACTTGGGTAACTGAATCAATCGCCGGTGTTGGTGAAGACGGACGTCCATTAGTAACTAAGAACAGTTTCCGTTTCTTACACACGTTAGTAAACTTAGGACCAGCTCCAGAACCAAACTTAACAGTTCTATGGTCAACTCGTTTACCAGAAAACTTCAAATTGTTTGCAGCTAAAACTTCTATTAATACATCTGCAATCCAATATGAAAACGATGATGTAATGCGTCCAGAGTGGGGCGACGACTACGGAATTGCTTGCTGTGTATCTGCTATGCGTATCGGTAAACAAATGCAATTCTTCGGTGCTCGTGCTAACTTAGCGAAAACATTATTATATGCGATCAACGGTGGTATCGATGAAAAATCTAAAGCACAAGTTGGTCCTAAATATCAACCAATCACTTCAGAATACTTAGATTACGATGAAGTAATGGCTAAATACAACGACATGATGGAATGGATCTGTGGTTTATACTTAAACACATTAAACATCATCCACTACATGCATGATAAATACAGCTACGAAAGAATTGAAATGGCATTACATGACACTGAAATTCTACGTACAATGGCAACTGGTATCGCTGGATTCTCAGTAGCAGTTGACTCATTATCAGCTATTAAATATGCGAAAGTTAAAACTATTCGTGACGAAGATGGCGTTGTTGTTGACTATGAAGTAGAAGGCGACTTCCCTAAATATGGTAACAACGATGATCGTGCTGACGAAATCGCTGTTTGGTTATTGAAAGAATTCATGACTAAAGTTAAAAAACATAAAACTTACCGTAATGCTAAACATACAACTTCTATCCTTACAATTACTTCTAACGTAGTTTATGGTAAGAAGACAGGTAACACTCCTGATGGACGTCGTGCTGGCGAACCATTTGCACCAGGTGCTAACCCAATGCATGGTCGTGACACACACGGAGCATTAGCTTCATTATCATCAGTTGCTAAAGTACCTTACAAATATGCATTAGATGGTATCTCAAATACATTCTCAATCATTCCTAAAGCTTTAGGACGTGAATTAGATGTACAAGAAGAAAACTTAGTTTCTATGTTAGATGGTTACGCTTCTAAAGGTGGTCACCACTTAAACATCAACGTATTCAACCGTGATACATTATTAGATGCTATGGAACACCCAGAAGAATACCCACAATTAACAATTCGTGTATCTGGTTACGCAGTTAACTTCATTAAATTAACTCGTGAACAACAATTAGACGTAATCAACCGTACAATGCACGAAAGCATGTAATCTAAAGGTGTGAGGTCGACTGTTCTGAAATAGACCACTGGAGGAAAATTAATGAGGATGCTAAGCATCCGAAGAAATTTTTCGAAGTGGAGGTATTTCAAGGAGACCGAACCAGATTACACTGAGTGTGAGGTCGACTGTTAGAAGTAGACCAAGCTAGATTGCTGAAATTAAAAGAACGGATGGGCAAAATCGTCCATCCGTTTTTTAATCGAAATGGCCCTAAAAGGCACGAATTGTGATATACTAGAAGAGAAAAGATAGGAGGAATAATGATGAGTGAACCAGTAACTGGATATATTCATTCTACAGAGAGTTTTGGTTCTGTAGACGGACCAGGTATCCGTTTTGTAACCTTCATGCAAGGTTGTCGTATGCGTTGTGAGTTTTGTCATAACCCAGATACTTGGAATATTGGGGGCGGTCATCCGATTACTTCTCAAGAATTACTCGATCAAGCGTTGCAATATCGTGCATTCTGGGGACGTAAAGGTGGCGTAACTGTCAGCGGAGGAGAGCCTTTATTGCAAATTGATTTCTTAATCGATTTCTTTAAACGCTGTAAGAAAGCTGGAGTACACACAACATTAGATAGTTGTGGAATGCCATTTACGTATGACGAACCATTCTTCTCAAAATTCGAAGAGCTATTAGAATATACGGATCTTATTTTATTAGATATTAAACATATTGATGATGAACAACATAAGAAATTAACAGGATGGACGAATAAAAATATTCTTCAACTAGCAGAGTATTTATCAGATAAAGGACAACCAGTATGGATTCGCCACGTGTTAGTTCCAGAACGTTCAGATTATGATGAATATCTCATCCGATTAAGTGAGTTTGTAAGTAAATTGAAGAACGTATTGAAGTTTGAAATTTTACCTTATCACAAATTGGGTGTGTATAAATGGAAGAACTTAGGAATTCCATATAAATTAGACCATATTGAACCACCAACACAAGAACGTGTGGACAATGCTCGTCGTATTTTAAGAACAGACGAATATAAAGGTTATTTAAATGCATAATGAATGAACTGTTATAGTTTAAAAGCTATAACAGTTCTTTTTTTTTAGAAATCTTAGAAATAATGCATTATCTATTGGTTTTAAGTGATAATTATGTTAAAATTGTCAATGTAAATTTATATAGAGAGAGGCCAAATTATGAGTAAATTATTAGTTTTCGGACATCAAAATCCAGATACAGACGCAATTACATCAGCAATTTCATATGCTTACTTATTACGTCATTTAGGAGAAGATGCAGAAGCAGTTGCCCTAGGGACTCCAAATGAAGAAACACAATACGCTTTAGAATATTTCAAAAAAGAAGCTCCACGCGTGATTGGAGATGTTTCAGAAGAAACAAATCGTGTAGCATTAGTAGACCACAATGAAGTTCAACAAAGTGCTACAGGAGTTGAAAAAGTGGAAGTAGAATATGTTGTGGATCACCACCGTATCGCAAACTTCCAAACAGCAAACCCATTATTCTACCGTGCAGAACCAGTAGGATGTACAAATACAATTCTATACAAAATGTACAAAGAATATGGAGTAGATATTCCAAAAGATATCGCTGGATTAATGGTCTCAGCTATTGTATCAGACACATTATTATTCAAATCACCAACATGCACACAACAAGATATCGAAGCAGCAACAGACTTAGCAAACATTGCTGAAATCGATGTGAATGTATATGGTTTAGAAATGCTAAAAGCTGGTACAAACTTAGGAAATAAATCAGAAGATGATTTAATCGACTTAGATGCGAAATCATTCCCAATGGGAGGAGCAAACTTACGTATTGCGCAAGTAAACGTAGTGGATCCTGAAGAATTATTAGCACGTCGCGATGCATTAGAAGAAAGCATGCGTGTTGCAAACGATAAAAACGGATATGATACATTTGTATTTGTCATTACAAACATCTTAACAAGCGTCTCAACAGTATTAGTTGTTGGTGACCATTTAGATAAAGTGGCTCAAGCGTTTAACGCAAGCTACACAGACGGTGTACTAACACTACCAGGAGTTGTTTCTCGTAAGAAACAAGTTGTCCCACCTTTAACAGTGGCTTTTGAAGGATAAAAATTAACGGAGTGGGTGAGGAACATCCTTTAAGTCCTCCCCACTTTTTTAGTAAAGGAAAAGGAAAATGCGAAATCTATTACAGTTAGTGAAAGATGCGCTTGTACCACAATCTAAAAAAGAGTGGACGATTTCTCTTGTAACGATAACGGTGCGTAATCTTTCAGTGATGAAGAAATTTTATACGCAAGTTTTAGGTCTTGTTGTACTGCAGGACTTTGATAACGAAATCCTTATTGGTCACAGTAGGGGTAGCGTTCCTTTGCTTCGCTTAGTTCAAGGTAAAGGAAGTAGAGATTCAATTCTAACAACGTACTACATCGGATTTAAGTTAACAAAACCATTCCAAATGGGCGAGTTAATTAATCGATTGATTTTAGAAGAACAAACAATCACTGCGACAGGTTTTGATGGCTATACGGATAACTTTTATATCGTGGATCCTGAAGGGAATCGCTTGAAGTTTATGATTGAAAGCGAGAGTGGTTCTGAACTCCTTGATGAATATCTTGAAGGGACAGAAATGAATCGTTCGCTTCATGAGTTTATCGATGGAGTCGATGCGATGGCAGAAGAATTTCCACCAACCGCTAGCATCGCACAAGTGCACTATAATGTGTCCGATGTTGAAGAAACAGGAGCGTTTTTAACCGAAGCGTTTCTATTCAAGACTACCTATGATTATGTGACTCGTCGTAAGAATTTTAAAGTGAATCGAGATGGATACTCACTAGCGATTAATGCTTGGGAGTTCATTCCTCATTCACATCAAGATTTTTATGGGGTTTCTGAAATCGAATGGCGTGTTCCAAATATGCGAGAATTAGAAAATCTAGTGTTAAATTTGGAATCTAAAAAAGTGCCGTTTCATTATTATGATGCTGTGCTGAAAGTACCAACAGCAAACGGCATCCAATATTGTTTCAAAGTGGGTGATCATGCATGAGTTTTTTAAACCCATCTTCCTATCGTAAATATCGTAAAAACAAAATGATTAGGCATGTATTTTCACTATTAGCCGTTGTTATTTCAGGTTTTCTTCAAGCGTTCACGCTGAAAGTATTTATTCAACCATCGAATCTTTTATCGAGTGGGTTCCTTGGCGTATCGATTTTGATTAATCAAATTGCAGAACTGTTTGGTGTAGAATTATCAATTTCTATGTTACTCATTATGCTCAATATTCCAGTTGCGATTTTATGTTATCGTGGAATAAGTGCACGATTCACGTTTTATTCGATTTTACAAGTATTCGTGGGAAGTTTCTTTATCCGCGTACTGAATTTTGAACCATTATTTGTGGACGATACAATGCTGAATGTGATTTTCGGTGGAGTATTAAATGGTTTATATGTTTCGCTCGCCTTGAAGGGAAATGCTTCAACTGGTGGGATGGACTTTGTCGCGTTATACGTTTCAAACCGAAATGGAAAAACAATTTGGCAAGAAGTTTTCCTATTTAATACAGCGTTACTGTTGATATTCGGTGCGTTGTTTGGATGGAAACATGCGGGATATTCGATTATCTTCCAATATATTTCTACTAAAGTCATTAGCACCTTCCACCAACGTTATCATAAAGTTACGTTGCAGATTACAACGCGTTATGGTGAAGACGTCATGGATGCTTATTTAAAGACAGTGCGTCATGGTATTTCATGTTGTGAAGCCATTGGTGGTTTCAGTCGAGAAAGAATGTATTTATTACATACAGTATTATCTTCGTATGAGGTGATTGATGCAGTTGCTGTGATTAAAGAAGCAGACCCGCGTGCGATTATTAATCAAATTAGTACAGAAAACTTCTATGGTCGATTCCATAGGGATCCAGAATAAGGAGGAATTTAATTGGAGAAATATTTAAACAAAGATACATTAAAGTCCTTCATCCTGGTTACATTAGGCTGTTTTTTATTTTCGTATACTATTAATGCACTTGTAATTGCTAACCACTTTGGTGAGGGCGGTATTACAGGGGTTACCTTGTTAGGGTATTATACATTACAAATTGACCCGGCCTTATCCAACTTAATTTTGAATGGATTTTTATTAATTATTGGTTATCGTTATCTTGAAAGAAAAACGATGATTTATACTGTGTTGGCAGTTTTTGAGTTACCATTTTTCCTAAAAGTGACGCAAGAATGGCCGATATTCGTTCCAGAAAACCTAGTTGTTGCTGGTGTAGCAGCAGGAGTGTTGGTAGGTGTAGCATTAGGTCTTGTTATCCTAGGAAAAGGAACAACAGCAGGTACAGATATTATTGCAATGATGATGCATAAATATTTAGGATGGAGCGTATCCTCTTCACTACTAATGATTGACTTCATTATTGTAACACCACTTGCTCTTGTCATTGGTCTTGAAAAAGCTGTTCTCACATTAATCATGTTATTTATCGCAAGTAAAGTAATTAACTTTATTTTAGAAGGTTTTAATCCTCGTAAAGCGATTATGATCATTTCAGATAAATATGATGAAATTGGACAACGAATCCAAATGGATTTAGACCGTGGAATTACAGTGTTGGATGGACATGGTTTTTACTCAAAAGAGAAACGACAAGTGTTATATGTAGTTGTCAGTCGTCAACAATTGATGCCGGTTCAACGAATTATTCACGAGTATGATCCAGAAGCATTTGTGATTATTACAGACGTAAATCAAGTTATTGGAGAAGGATTTACATTCTATCTCGATGATAACGGAAATAAACTACATCATTAAAAAGGAGAGAAAAAATGAAATTTAGAAGTTCTTTGGGATTATTAGCAGGGATTTTATTATTAAACGGGAATGCAGTTTTAGCACAAGAAGTTGAAACAACTACAGAAGTAGCGCCGTCAACTACAGAAGTAGCGACTACACAAACGCCTGAGACGGTAGAAAGTACAACTGAAGCAGCCACTACACAAACTCAGGAAGTTACGACGGAAACTTCTACAACAGAAGCTCCAAAGTATACTGGCTGGGTACAGACTTCAGACGGTACTTGGTATTTTTATAACGATGACCATACAATGCTTACTTCAAACTGGAAAGGCGACTATTACTTAGAAGCTGACGGGAAAATGGCTACTAGTAAATGGGTAGATAACTACAAATATTATGTTGACGCTTCAGGTAAATGGGTTCCAGGAAAGATTAAAAAATCTGGTTGGGTTAAAGAAGGCGGTTATTGGTACTATTACCTAGAAGGAGAACAACTTCTTCGTAATAATTGGAAAGGGAATTATTATCTTGGTTCCGATGGTAAAATGGCCACTGAAAACTGGGTAGATGACCATAAGTACTATGTAGATAAAAACGGTGCTTGGGTTCCAAATCGTGTGAAATCTGCATGGGAAAAGATTGATGGTATTTGGTATTACTACGAAAACGGACAACCGGTTAAGAATGTCTGGAAAGGTAACTATTACCTACAAGAAGATGGCACAATGGCAACTAATAAATGGGTTGAAGATTACCGTTATTATGTAGGTGCTGATGGATACTGGGTAAAAGATAAGAAACTCAAAAATGGTTGGGTTAAAGAAAATGGTACTTGGTACTACTACGAAGGTAAAGAGCAACGTGTTAAAAATGAATGGCGCGGAAACTATTATTTAGGTTCTACAGGTGCAATGATTACCAATCAATGGGTTGATAATGACAAATACTATGTAGATGAAGAAGGCGCTTGGGTTCCAGCTGCGATTAAAGGAAAGGATGGTTGGATTCAAGAAGCAGATGGCACATGGTATCATTACAAAAATGGAATTCCAACACGTAACAAATGGGTCGGCGACTACTATTTATTAGCGGATGGAAAAATGGCGACAAACCAATGGGTTGACAACTATCGCTATTACGTAGGGGCTGACGGAGCTTGGTTACCAAATCCATCTTCTAAAGGAAACCAAAAGGAAATTCTTTTAGATTTAGCACGTGGATATATCGGAGTAGAACAATTTGATAGTCGTCACAATACAATGGTAAGTATTTATAATTCAGGAAAGAGTAGTTATAGTGGTTACCGAGTAAGTACTTATGACGACTGGTGTGATATTTTTGTTTCAACAATGTATCAACAAAGTGGTCTTATTGATTTAATCGATAAAGAAGCGTATGTTCCATATCATATTCGTTTAATGAAAAATAAAGGAATCTGGGTTGGAAATTCAGGCCCTCAACCAGGAGATGTCATTACATTTGACTGGAATTTGGATGGCGTTGCTGATCACATCGCTATTGTAGAAAAAGTAGAAGGCGATAAAGTGATTACGATTGAAGGGAATACTAGTGATCGTAATTATGATGAATCAAAAGTCGTTCGTAAATCGCATAAATTATCAGCACGATATATTATTGGATATGGTCGTCCGCAATATCAATAAAGTATAACGAAAAGCTAATCCTTAGGTTAGGGGTTAGCTTTTTTCTTGTGCAAATAGGACTTGGAACCGATAAAAAACAATATAAAGATTAAGATTTCTTTAAGTGAGTGAATGGTTATGGTAAAATAAATTGAATCATAAAGACGATTTAATTTTAATAAAGGAGGTAGCTTTATGGTAGGAATTATCATTGCAAGTCACGGTGAATTTGCAGATGGTATTAAGCAATCAGGTTCAATGATTTTTGGGAATCAAGAAAAAGTTGAATCTGTTGTTTTTATGCCTAGTGAAGGACCTGAAGACTTACAAAGAAAACTGCGTGAGGCAGTTGAAAAGCTAGAGACTGAAGAAATTCTATTTCTAGTAGACTTATGGGGTGGTAGTCCATTCAACCAAGCAAACATCTTGTTTGAAGAAGACCCAGACCACCGTGCAATCGTAGCTGGTTTAAGCTTGCCGATGTTAATTGAAGCGTACGCAAGTCGTTTCTCAATGAATACATCACATGAGATTGCAAAAGCGATTGCGCCAACAGCTATTGAAGGTGTGAAGATTCGTCCTGAATCACTTCAACCAGAAGAGAAGAAAGAGGAGAAAACAGAATCTGCTGCTCCAGTTTCAACAGGGGCAATCCCAGAAGGAACAGTTATCGGGGACGGTAAGATTAAATTTGTTCTAGCACGTGTGGATACTCGTCTATTACACGGACAAGTTGCAACAAGCTGGACAAAAGCTACAAACCCAAATCGTATCATCGTTGTTTCTGATAAAGTTGCAAAAGATGATTTACGTAAAAAATTAATCGAGCAAGCTGCTCCAACTGGAGTTCGTGCGCACGTTATTCCACTTAAGAAATTAGTGGAAGTGTATAATGACCCTCGTTTTGGGGATACAAAGGCATTATTATTATTCGAAACACCTCAAGAAGCTCTTGAAGTGATTGAACAAGGTGTGAAAATTGATGAATTGAATATTGGTTCAATGGCGCACTCAGTCGGTAAAGTTCAAATTAGTAATGCATTATCTGTTGACCAAGATGATGTAGAAACTTATAAGAAACTTCGTGACTTAGGCGTGAAGATGGATGTTCGTAAAGTAGTTTCTGATACTCCAGCGGATATCTTTAAATTAATTGAAGCAAAGTCTAATGAAGGTTTAAAACTATAACATACAGATAGGAGATTATTATGGATTTTAATGCAATTCAAATTATTTTAGTCCTAATTGTCGCATTCTTAGCTGGTTTGGAAGGAATCTTAGACGCATTCCAATTCCATCAACCAATTATTGCGTGTACATTAATCGGACTTGCAACAGGACATCTTTCTGAAGCAATTATTCTTGGCGGTTCATTACAAATTATCGCACTTGCTTGGGCTAACGTTGGGGCTGCAGTTGCACCAGACGCTGCCTTAGCATCAGTTGCTTCAGCGATTATTTATATCAAAGGGAATGACTTCTCAGAAGCAGGACGTAACTTAGCGATTGGTACTGCAATTACTTTAGCAACAGTTGGTCTTGTATTAACAATGGTTGTTCGTACATTAGCTGTTGGTTTAGTTCACAGAGCAGATGCTGCTGCTGAAAAAGGAGACTTCCGTGGAGTAGCATTCTGGCATTATGTAGCTTTATCAATGCAAGGTTTACGTATTATGATTCCAGCAGGAGCACTTCTATTCGTTTCTTCAGAAGTAGTTCAAGGCTACTTAAAATTAATTCCAGAATGGTTTGCAAACGGTATGACAATTGGTGGTAACATGGTTGTAGCAGTAGGGTTAGCGATGGTTATTAACTTAATGGCTTCAAAAGAAACATGGCCATTCTTCTTCATCGGTTTTGCTATTGCTCCATTAAACGAATTAACTTTAATCGCTACAGGGGTTATCGCATTAAGCTTAGCATTTATTTATTTAAACTTATCAAACAACAGTGGAAATGGTTCAGCTGGTGGAAATTCTGGTTCAGGAGACCCACTTGGTGACATTTTAAATGACTATTAAGGAGAGTGAATGACATGACAGAGAAAAAAGTATCTTTAACGAAAAAAGACCGCTTAAGCGTTATGCTACGTTCACAATTCTTACAAGGTTCTTGGAACTATGAACGTATGCAAAATGGTGGTTGGGCGTTCTCGCTTATTCCAGCATTGAAAAAATTATATCCAAATCCAGAAGATTCAAAAGCAGCGTTAAAACGTCACTTAGAATTCTTTAATACACACCCATATATCGCTTCACCAATTTTAGGGGTAACATTAGCACTAGAAGAAGACCGTGCAAATGGTGCGCCAATCGATGATGCTACAATTCAAGGGGTTAAAGTTGGGATGATGGGACCTCTAGCAGGTATCGGTGACCCAGTATTCTGGTTTACAATTCGTCCTATTTTAGGAGCGATTGCTGCAGGATTAGCTGCAACAGGTTCAATCATTGGACCATTGTTCTTCTTCATTGTATGGAACTTGATCCGTATTGCATTTATGTGGTCTACACAAGAATTAGGATACCGTCAAGGTTCTGAAATTACAAAAGACTTATCTGGCGGGGTTCTACAATCAATTACAAAAGTATCTTCAATTGTAGGGATGTTTGTAATGGGGATTTTAGTAGAGCGTTGGACTCCCATGAAATTCCCACTTGTGTTAACAAGTGTTTCGTTGAAACCAGAGCAATATATTCAATTGCCTGGAGCAGATGATGTTGTTACTGGAGGCCAATTAGGAGATATCGTTACTAAATTACTAGGTGGTAAAACATTATCACCAGAAGCTGTGACAACTCTTCAAGAC
>CAUQUY010000025.1:0-16535 GCA_963521405.1 uncultured Streptococcus sp. | reverse complement strand
GAGTACATCATTATTACGGGTTGCCCTGATAGCAAAGAGTTAACAGGTGTTCAAATTTATTCCAAAGAGACGGATTCATTTTTTGATTTCTATAAAACAAAGTATCCGCATCATTTTTACGGAACAGGAGATACACTAGCGGCTCTTGCAACTGCATGCTTCTTACAAGAGATGCCTATAGAAGACGCATTGTCATTCACGTTGCAATTTATCGACGAAGTGCTTCAATTGAGTAGCCAACAACCTGAACAAATTCCATTCGGCCTTCCAATCGAGAAAAAACTTGGAATGCTAACCACAAAATTTACTACTGAGGTGTCATTATGAAAAATACAGATTTAAGAGATTTAGTTCAAACAAGCTTATTCGCAGCTTTAATTTATTTGGGAGTTAGCGTCTTTAGAATCCCAATGCCATTCACAACACAGTTCGTTCATTTTGGAAACGCACTGGTAGTAGTTGGATGCTTACTTTTCGGAACAAAACAAGGAGCAATTGCTGCTTCAATCGGTCTTGGCCTTTTCGACATTCTTAATAATTACGCTCACGTTGCTTGGCAAACCGTTCTTGAATCCTTAATCGTCTGTTATGTAATTCATCTTGTATACGAAAAAGCAATGAATAAAGATGACAAAATCGCAAACGTTATTGTAGTCGGCGTTGTTGCTGCTATCGTAAAAATTATCCTCAATATCATTAAATACACATTCTTACGAGGAATGATCGTCGGTGGTCTCGCATTAACACCAGCATTCCTTCAAGCCATCAATAAAATTACAGGAACGTTTGGATCAGCTATCTTCACAGTAGTTGCAGTCCCAATCGTTTATCCACTCTTCAAAGAAGCACTAAAACGAGTAAGAAGATAAACAAAACAGCTATTACGATTGGTTTCGTAATAGCTGTTTCTTTTTTATCCCCACAGAGGACTATTAAAAATATATAGATTCTCCTGTCAGCGGTCTAATAAATAATTAGCAATAATTTCTAACGCTGACTTTATACTATCATTGACTTCTTTTCTTGTCTCAAAGTCATCATCCCAATAATAGATGTCCGACAACCCTCCATGAGGCAGAAATAATGACTTGTGCACATTTAACTTTTCTCTTTCATCAAGAATTCCATTCGCATCTAGAAATCCCTTTAAATTCACCAAAGTTTTAATTTGTGGATTCACACCTGTTAATTGATATCGGTTAATTATTTCCAATAAATGATCAATTGCATTAATTACTCCCTCTGACATCACTATTCTCCTTTGATTACTTTTCTCTATTTCACCATACTAACCTTCTCGTTTTCACCACGGAAGAAAGCGCCTAGAAAAGTCTTAGCACTCTTCTCTTCCCCTCCACAGAGGGCTATTAGAACCCCCTTGATTGTTTTCAAAAAAGAAAGAACTCCTTGGAGTTATTATGGCAATGGTAGGAACTTATAACCAATGTGAATTAGGGAGAGTTGCGATTTTTCGTTACTCTCCCTTTGAAGCTTGGTAAGCTTGAGACCTTAGGCTCAAGCTGATATCCTACCATTTCTGCCCTAATAACAACTCCAAAGGAGTTCTTTCTATTAATTTAGTCTAAATAATACAAGGGGTTCTAATAGCCCTCTGGATTTTTCTTTTGCCAGTTCCATGAGTCTCGAACCATATCATTCAAGTTCTTTTCTGCTACCCATCCTAACACTTCTTTTGCTTTAGAAGCATCCGCATAACAAGTTGCGATATCCCCTGCACGACGAGGTGCAATTTTATAAGGAATATCCACTCCATTTTCAGAAATAAATGCTTTTACTAAATCTAATACACTGTATCCAATACCAGTACCTAAGTTAAAGACTTTTGCACCTTTTTGAGCCGCATTGTTTTTAATCGCAAGCACGTGTCCACGAGCCAAGTCAACAACGTGAATGTAGTCACGAACCCCAGTACCATCATGTGTATCGTAGTCGTCACCGAACACGCTTAAGAATTCACGTTTACCAACAGCCACTTGAGTGATGTATGGCATTAAGTTGTTTGGAATTCCATTTGGAGCTTCTCCGATTAGGCCACTTTCATGCGCTCCGATTGGGTTGAAATAACGTAAGTTTGTGACTGACCAGTCGCTATCTGAGAAAGCAACGTCATTTAAGATTTGTTCAAGCATTACTTTTGTGTAACCATAAGGGTTTGTTGCGCTTGTTGGCATTTCTTCTTTAAAAGGAACGACATTATTCATACCGTATACTGTTGCACTTGAACTGAACACGATATCTTTTACATTAAATTGACGCATTACATCTAGTAACACTAATGTTCCTGTAATATTGTTGTGATAGTATTCTAAAGGTTTTTCAACAGACTCTCCCACAGCCTTGAACCCTGCAAAATGAATGACTGAATCGATATTTTCTTTTTCAAAAACCGTTACTAAGAAATCACGATCAAGAATATCTCCTTCATATAGAGGGAAATCTTTTCCTGTGATTGTTTTTAAACGATTTAATACTTCTGGAGAACTGTTAGAAAAGTTGTCAACGATAACAACCTCAAACCCAGCTTTATCTAATTCGATAACTGTATGAGAACCGATATACCCTGCTCCACCTGTTACTAAAATTGCCATTTTTGCTTCCTCCCTTAGTTCAACACGTCTGCCGCGTGATCTTTTTGTAATGTTAAAATACGCGGACCATCTTTTGTAATAGCCAATGTATGTTCAAATTGGCAGCTTAGTCCACCATCTAATGTATGAGCTGTCCAACCATTACTTTCCATTTCTGCTTTCCAAGTACCAGTATTCACCATCGGTTCAATAGTGATGACCATTCCCTCTTTCAAGCGAAGGCCTTTTCCAGGTTCGCCGTAGTGAGGAACTGCTGGGCTTTCATGAATCGTTGGCCCAATTCCGTGTCCAATAAAGTCACGAACAACCGATAAACCTTCACTTTCAACATAAGTTTGAATCGCGTGACCGATATCCCCAATACGATTGCCAACTTTTGCTTGTTGAATTCCTAAATATAAAGCTTTCTTTGTTACTTCATATAAATGATCAATTTCTGGAGTACTTTCTCCAACAATATAGCTCCAGCAAGAGTCTGACAAAGCACCTTTAAGTTCCACACAGAAATCCACTTTTACTAAGTCGCCTGATTTTAATGGTTTACGACGTGGGAATCCGTGACAGATTTCGTCATTAATACTTTGGCATGTTGCGTATTTATACCCCTCGTATCCAATTTGCGGTGCTGAACCACCCGCTTCTTCAATTTTCTTTTGTACAAATTGATCGATGTCCCAAGTAGTGACACCCGGTTTAATAAAATCACGAAGTTGCACGTGAATGGATGCTAACAGTGCACCCGATTCTTCCATCGCGTCAATTTCGCGTTTTGATTTTAATGTAATCATGAAATAAACTCATCCTTTCTAGTCTCACCGTCATTATAGCATAGAACAAATATAAAGAGAAAGAGCCTAGGCCGAAATGTTAAAAGAGTCTTAAGCAAAAAAAGACTGATAAAGTAACCTTTATCAGTCTTCATATTCCCTCTTAGTTTATAAGTGGTCTGTTGGTGATACTGTAATTGGCTCAACGGATTGAGTCGCTGCTGTTTCTGTTGTTGGTTCAGCAGTTGTTGATTCAGTAGTCGTTGTTGTAGTTGTCTCAGTCGTTGTTGTTTCAACAGTTATTGTAGCTTCTTCTGGTGTAACCACTTCTTCATTTGCCGCAGCTTCAGTAGTCGTTGTAGCTTCAGTAGTCGTTGCTGCTTCAGTAGTCGTTGTTGCTTCAGTAGTCATTGAAACATCTTCACGAATATATCCTACATATCGATAACAACTCATGTCGATTAGACTTTGTTCATATGGAGTTGCTGCAGAAACTGAAGTTGTTGCTGCCACTGTCCCCGCTGCTACTAATCCAATCATTAAGATTGTTTTCTTAGCTTTCTTATTTGATACTACAAAGTAAGCTGCTCCTGATAACGCTACGATACCAAAAACCGCTAGAATTGTTGTCGAAGATGACCCCGTATTTGGTAAAGTGTCGCCTAATGGGCATTTTCCTTTATCCAATTCATAAACGTATAATGTCGCTTGGCCAGCTTGTGCAGGCGCTGTTGGTTCTCCTGGTTGAATTGCTTCACGTTGTTCTTTTGTTAAATCAGCAATATTCACTGATTGTACTTCAGGAGTCTCAGCATTCGCTACTTTAGAAGCGGACATTCCAACAAAAGTAAACAACATCATTACTACAGCACATAGTTTTAACCATTTGTTTTTCATCTGATTTTTCCTCCTTAATTTTTATGTTTAAATTATAAACTTTATTTGAATTAATTTCAAACATTTTCCACTTTCTTATATACTTTTTAAGATATTTATAGCTTTTTGCCTCTAGAAGGAACTTTTTGGAAATATTTATTTCCAAATATTTCCATTTTCATTCAGAAATAATCCGATGTTTTTTCGTACTTATTTTCATTTTTCCACAAGAAAAAAGGATTGTTAAATTTCTTTAACAATCCTTTTTTTGATATTTTTATAAATGATCATTTGGAGCAACCACTTGTGGTGCTGATGATGTTGTACCAGTTGTCGGCGCCTCTGTTGTAGGCTCTTCTGTTGTTGTAGTTGTTGTAGTAGACTCTGTTGTTGATTCAGTAGTCTCTTCTGTAGTTGTAGTTGCTTCAGTTGATTCTGCTGTTGTAACTTCTGTAGTCGCTTCTGTCGAAGTTGTTGACTCAGTTGTTGTTTCACCAAATTCACGAAGGAATCCTACATATTTGTAACAGCTATCGTCTGAAACTGTTTCATTCGCTGATACAACTGATGTTACAGCAACTGCTCCTGATAATACAAGAACTGCCATCAATACCATCTTCTTACCATTTTTGTTCGTTACTAAGAAGTATGCAGCGCCTGTTAACGCTACGATTCCTGCAACCATCATCAATGCTTGCGAACCAGTACCAGTTTCTGGTAATGCTGGTGCTAATTGACATGCATTTTTGTCATACGCATAGACTAATAAAATACGTTCTCCTTCTTTTGCTGGAGTAGGTTGACCTGGTTGAATCGCTTCACGTTGTTCTTTTGTTAAATCAGCGATATTTACAGTAACTACTTCTGGAGTTGCCGCTTGCGCTACTGAATTTGAGAATAACCCAAACACTCCAATCATCATTAATAATGCTAAAATCGTTGAACTAATTTTTTTCAATATAAATTTCCTCCTTATTTTTTACCTTTAGGAGTATACTGTATCGAAATTCAAAATGCAAATTCCTCTTGATTACCTAAAAATAAAAGACCGAAGTCATTAACTCCGGTCTTTATCTTCTATAAATAATCAATTGGCGCAACTGTGATACTTTGTGTCGAAGTTGTTGCTTCAGTCTGTGTAGTTGGCTCTTCTGTCGTTGTAGTTTCAGTTGTTGTCGTTGCTTCTGTCGTTGTTGTTGGTTCTTCTGTTGTTGTTTCAATCGTTGTCGTTGTTTCTGTTGTCACAACAGTCGCCGTTGGACCAGCTGTCGTTGTTTCTTCTGTTGTAGTTGAACTACTTGTAATGTAATATCCAACATAGTCATAACAATCAACTTGTTCTGGAGTTAAGTCCTTTTGTTCTACAACTTGTCCAAGAATCGAGCTGTCTGCTGCTAACACTTCAACTTGAGTCGCAAGGAACGCTCCTGCCCCACCTAGCACTAATACTGTTTTAGCAATACGAGATGCTTTATTAGATTTCACTAAATAAAGTCCTCCTGCTACCAGTACTACTGAAAACACTAATGTAATTGTATTGGCTACTGTACCTGTGCTTGGTAATTCTTTTTCTTGTTTTGGAACTGATATGCCACAAGTTCCATTTTTCTTATAAACAAAAGTCACTTGCGAACCAGCTTGTACGTCTGCTTCAGTTGGTTTTCCTTGTTTGATATCTTTTCTAATGGTTTCAGTTGTTTTGTCATAATCAACATAATTTACAGTTGCGGCCGATGCAGGTGAAGCTACACTAACTCCTAGCGTTACTGTTGCTAAAGCGGCCACTAGAACCTTCGTTAATTTCTTCATCGATTCATCTCCCTCTATTTTTTGTCACAGCTCATCGTACTGTATTCCATTTTAAAAAGCAATTAATTTTATTATTCATCATTTGTTCTTTTCTGTTTCTTCTATGTAAGAAAAAAAAAGAAACCTAGATAATCTCCAGGCTTCTTTAAGATTATAAACGATCCGTTGGCGCGACTGTATAAGGTTCTGTCGAAGTTGTTGCCATCGTTTGAGTTGTTGGCTCTTCTGTCGTTGTAGTTTGGGTTGTTGTAGTAGCTTCTGTCGTTGTTGTTGGTTCTTCCGTTGTCGTTTCAGTCGTTGTTGTCGCTTCTGTTGTCACAACAGTCGTCGTCGGACCAGCTGTCGTTGTTTCTTCTGAAATATAGAATCCAACGTAGTCATAACAATCAATCTCCTCAGGGTCTAGGTTCATTTGTTCAATGATTTGACCTAAGATTGAGCTGTCCGCTGCTAAAACCTCTCCTTGGAAAGCAAAGAATGTTCCTAACCCACCAAGTACTAAAACTGTTTTAGCAATGTTGCGCATCTTGTTTGATTTCACTAAGTACAAACCACCTGCTACTAATACGACTGCAAAAACTGCTGAAACAGTGTTTGCTACTGTACCAGTATTTGGTAATTCCGGACCTCGTTGTGGAATCGATACGCCACAAGTATTATTCTTTCTATATACATAAACCGCGTGCGAACCATCTTTCAAGTCAGCCTCAGTCGGTTTACCTTGTTTAATTTCTTTTCTAACGTTTTCAGTTGTTTTGTCATAATCCACATAGTGCACTGTTGCCGCTTGTGCAGTTGAAGATACTGTTACACCGATTGTTAAAGTGATTAAAGTTGCTATAATTAATTTTATTGATTTTTTCAAACAATCCATACCCCCTTATTTTTTTATAACAGATATTTTACTGTATCTATTTTTAGATTGCAAAAGTGTAGCTCGAATTTTAGCCCGACTTTTGTCACTTAAGAGGAAATTTTCGAAAACTTCCGCAACTTTAACGACTCTTAAATATGATCAGTTGGTACTACCGTATACGTTTGTTCAGTTGTTGTTTCTTCAGTAGTCGTCGTTTCTGTTGTCGTTTCTGTTGTCGTTTCTGTTGTCGTTTCTGTTGTCGTCTCTGTCGTCGTTGTTATCTGTTCTTCTGTAGTTGTTTCACTTGTAGTTACTTCCGCAGTTGTCGATGCTTCTGTTGTTGTCGTCGTACTATTTTCACGAATATAACCAATATAAATAGTACAATCTTCTTCCACAAATGATGCCCCTGCAGAAACTAAACTTGTACTTGCTGCAACTCCAGATAATACTAATCCTACGATTAAGATGAATTTCTTCCCGTTTTTATTAGATACTAGGAAATACCCTGCACCCGTCAGCGCTAAGATTCCTAAACTCACCATAATCATCGTAGAGTTTGTCCCTGTTTTTGGTAATTGACACGCTTCTTTATTGTAATCATATACGAGAATAATGCGTTCTTCATCGAGCAATTCATAATTCGGTTCGCCCTTTTGAATGGCTTCTTTCTGTTGTGGAGTTAAATCAGTATATTGAACAGTGATTACATTTGGATGTGTTGCTTCTGCAATGCTAGTTGTATTGAATCCAAAAATTCCAAAGAACATAATCATTGCTGCTAGTCGTAAAGCTATTTTCTTCATACACACCTTCCTCACCTATTTAGTAATATGCCTTCATTATCACATAACTCCCCTTAAAACTCAAATATTTTTTGTGCGTTTTCACAAACTTTTCACATTCCAACTTTTCAACTGTATTAATAAATAAAAAAACTGGCGAAGTTTCCTTCGCCAGTTTCGTTTCATATTGAATTATAAGTGATCAGACGGAAATACATCAGCCCCACCAATTTCTGAAGTAGAAGCTGTTGTTGATTCAGTAGTCGTAGTTGACTCTGTAGTAGTTGTCGATTCTGTTGTTGTAGTAGACTCTGTAGTAGTTGTCGATTCTGTTGTTGTAGTAGACTCTGTTGTTGATTCAGTAGTCTCTTCTGTTGTTGTAGTTGCTTCAGTTGATTCAGTAGTCTCTTCTGTAGTTGTAGTTGCTTCAGTTGATTCTACCGTTGTAGCTTCTGTAGTTGATTCTGCTGAAGTTGTTGACTCAATTGTTGTTTCAACTGATTCATTGATGAATCCTACATATTTGTAACAGCTATCGTCCGATAAAGTTTCATTTGCAGATACAACTGATGTTGCAGCAACTGCTCCTGATAATACAAGACCTGCCATTAATACCATCTTCTTACCATTTTTGTTTGTTACTAAGAAGTATGCAGCACCTGTTAATGCTACGATTCCAGCAACCATCATCATTGCTTGAGAACCTGTACCAGTTTCTGGTAATGCTGGCGCTAATTGACATGCGTTTTTGTCGTACGCATAGACTAATAAAGTACGTTCTCCTTCTTTTGCAGGAGTAGGCTCACCTGGTTGAATCGCTTCACGTTGTTCTTTTGTTAAATCAGTGATATTTACAGTAAGCACTTCTGGAGTTGCCGCTTGCGCTACTGTATTTGAGAATAGCCCTACTAGACCTAATAAAGTTACAATCACTAATAATTTTGCAGATAATTTTTTCATTCATATCTTCCTTTCTATCTTTACTGCCGAAATATAGTATCATACCTAAAAATCATTTGCAAATAATTTCCTCTCTCGAGCATTAATTTACATTTTCACAATGTTTGTTATAGATCACAAACGCCGAATTCATCTGTATTTAAGCCCTTTCAGCGTATTTTTTCAAAAATAATTCACTAAATTCACAAACTGCACCCTATTCTTATCCTTTCATTTAGCTACAATTACGCACTGTCAAATCGCATTTCATTTATACAAAAAAGAGACCTTCGGATTGAAAAACATTCAAATATTGTCTCTTTTCTGGTGTCTTTATTCGCATAAAAACTATATACAGCACAAATCTATTTCTAAAGTAAAAATACTGCGACCTTTCGGACTTTATAATAGCAGTAATGGGAAGTAGCAACCGATGTGAAATAGAGGGAGTAAGGAATTTATTCCCTACTCCCTCTTTGAAGCTCGGTAGTGATTGAGACTTTAGGCTCACTCCGGTGCCTCATTACAGCTATTATAAAAACGTCCGTAGTCTTTTCTCACACTACAACTATACATAGTCTTTATAACTTTATTGAAAAAAAGAAAAAGAGATCTTCGGATTTTATAGTAACAACAATAGCGAGTGTAATTGATTCGAATTACTGACGCTAAGGATGTTAGTCCCTAGCGTCAGTTTGAGAATCGATAGGAAGTGAGACTCAAGGCTCACTCCGGTACAGCTATTGTAGTTACTATAAAAATATCCGAAGGATCTCTTTTCTATTATTTGTGCACTAATCGAGTTCGATTTGGCCTGTGTATAGTTTGTAGTAGATTCCGCGTTTTTCCATAAGACTCTCATGGTCTCCGCGTTCGATAATCTCACCGTGATCCATTACCATAATCACATCTGAATTACGAATTGTAGATAAACGGTGGGCAATTACAAATGAAGTACGCCCTTCCATCAATTGGTCCATACCACGTGAAATCAACGCTTCTGTATGGCTATCAATCGAACTTGTTGCTTCATCTAGAATTAATACTTTAGGGTTCGCTACGGCAGCACGCGCAATCGCGAGTAATTGACGTTGCCCTTGAGACAAGCCTTCGCCGTCTCCTGTAATTTCAGTTTGATACCCTTGTGGAAGACGTTTAATAAAGCTGTGGGCGTTGGCAAGTTTCGCCGCTTTAATAACTTCATCATCCGTTGCATCCAAGTTCCCATAACGAATATTATCTGCAATCGTTCCAGTAAATAAATGCGTGTCTTGCAACACGATAGAAATCGTCTTACGTAAGTCATCTTTCTTAATTTTCGTCACTGGAATCTCATCAAAAGTAATGACCCCAGAATCAATTTCGTAGAAACGGTTAATTAAGTTTGTAATGGTTGTTTTACCAGCACCTGTTGCCCCAACAAAGGCTACCTTCAATCCTGGTTCAGCCCATACATTGATATCTTTTAAAATACGCACACCTGGCACATAACCAAAGTCAACATTGTGTAGTTGGATATTTCCGACAACTGGAATACGTTTATCGCCGACTACCCAGTACCATTGTTTTGGATCGCGTTGGTCCAAAGTAACAGTTCCTTCATCCACTTCAGGTTCTTCACGAAGAATTGCAAAGATACGTTCTGCCCCGGCCATCGCACTAAGAAGTACGTTCATTTGTTGAGACATCTGAGAAAGTGGTTGCGCGAATGTTCTTGAGAATTGTAGGAATGAGGCAAGTCCCCCGATATCCATCCAATTAATAATCACTAAGTATCCACCAACTGCTGCCGTAATCGCATAGTTCACGTAACTGATGTTTCCTAAAATTGGGAACATGATACTCGAATAGAATTGTGCATTATTTGCAGCCGCTTGAAGTTCAACGTTGAGTTTATCAAATTCATCAAGCACTTTATGTTCGTGGTTAAATACTTTAACGACTTTTTGTCCTTCAATATGCTCTTCTACGAATCCATTCACTTGTCCAAGAATTGCTTGTTGCGCAGCGAATTGCTTCCCTGATTTTGCACCTAATTTCTTCACGATTTGGAACATCAAGAATACCATCGCGATAAGAAGTACTGTTAAGATTGGTGAAAGAATGACCATCATCACAAACGTCAACACTAATTGAAGCGTTGAACTGATAATCATTAACATACTGTTGTTAAACGCATTTTGAATATTTTCAAAGTCGTTTGTAAAGCGAGACATTAAGTCCCCGTGCTTATTCGTATCAAAGAAACGAATTGGCAAGCTTTGAATATGGTTGAATAAATCTGCACGCATTTTTTCGATAGTATTTTGTCCAACTGTTACCATTAAACGTGCTGAGAAGTAGCTGGCTGTTGCTCCTAGTACATACACAATAGCGATAAAGCCGAGCATTTTTGCTAGCCCCGCTAAGTCACCCGTAGCGATAAAATCATTGATTAACGGACGAATCGCATATGTCCCGATAATTCCGGATGCACTTGAAATGATTAAGCAGACTACAACTACTGCAAGAGTCCATTTACTCTTCCATAAATACCCCCATAAGTCTGCCAAAGTTTGTTTCATATTTTCTGGACGTTTTGGCCCTTTATTTCTACTCATCTCCTTTGGCTCCTTTCATTTGGGTTTCGTAAATATCACGGTACAAGTCGTTTGTTTCCATTAAATCTTCGTGAGTTCCGAGTCCATTCACTTTACCATCATCTAATACAAGAATATTGTCTGCACCTTGGATGGATGAAATACGTTGCGCGATAATAATCACCGTTGTATCTGGTAAATGGTTGAAGAATGCTTCACGGATTTTCGAGTCAGTCGCTGTATCGACCGCTGAAGTTGAATCGTCTAAGATTAACACGGCTGGTTTTCGTAGCATCGCACGTGCAATTGTAAGACGTTGTTTTTGTCCACCAGAGAAGTTTGACCCACCTTGTTCTACACGAGTGTCGTATCCATCTGGCATTTCCATAATGAAGTCATGAGCTTGCGCATGTTTGGCCGCTTGGATCATCTCTTCTTCTGTAGCGTCCGGATTTCCCCATAAGAGGTTCTCACGAATCGTTCCAGAGAACAACGTATTCTTTTGTAATACCATGGATACGTTTTGACGTAAATCTGCAAAACGATACTCGCGTACATCATGTCCACCCACACGAACCGTTCCAGCAGTTGTGTCGTAGAGTCGAGGAATCAACTGTACAAGAGAAGATTTCCCTGAACCAGTTGGCCCGATAATCCCGAACACTTCACCTGGTTTAATCTTGAAGTTAATATTACTTAATACTTCTTCATCCTGTTGTTTTCCGTAAGAGAAATGAACATGATCAAATTCCACTTCACCGTAAACTTTGTCAACTGTAATTGGGAATTCTGGTTCTTCCACATCGATGTTTGTATCTAACACTTCGAAGATACGCTCCATAGATGCTTTTGTCATGGTTAACATTACGAATACGAATGAAATCATCATCAGTGACATCAAGATTTGTGTGATATAAGAAATGAAACTGATAAGGTCCCCTGTTGTCATCGTTCCACTAATAACGAGTCCACCACCGAACCACATCACCGCAATCGTTACCGCATAAATCGTTAATTGCATGATTGGGTTATTCCACATCACGACATACATCGCATGTAAGGCACGTTCTCTAAAGGTAGAGTTTTCTTTACCGAATTTTTTCTTTTCGAACGTTTCACGTACGAATGATTTTACAACGCGAATTCCGATAAAGTTTTCTTGTAATGTACGGTTGATGCCGTCTGTTGCTTGTTGTAATTTTCTAAAGCGAGGAAATGCTGTAGAAATGATAAGCGCTAATGAAAGTACTAAGATTGGAACTGCAACCATGAAGACAAGCGATAATTGCGCATTGATACTTACCGCAAAGAAAATCGCGAAGATAAACATCATTGGTGCACGCGCTAAAATACGCATCGTCATAATGGATGTATTTTGAATGTTGTTCACGTCACTTGTCATACGCGTAATTAAGGAAGCATTTGAGAAGTGATCAATATTCTTAAATGAGAAAGCTTGAATCTTCTTCATCTCAGCAGAACGTAATTCTGCTGCTACCCCAGTACCGGCAATCGATGCAAATTTTGCACCAAGAACACCCGCAGAAAGAGACACAATCGCAACTAGAACCATAATGAATCCTTGTTGCACAATATAGCCTAAGTCTTTATTTGGAATCCCTTCGTCGATAATTTGCTTCATAATAATCGGTTGCGCTACTTCACAGAGCACCTCGATTAAGATGGCAAAAAACGCTAAGAAAGGATATTTTTTATACTTACTAAAAAACGGAATAATCTGTTTTAGCATTTTTTCACTCCTTTTTAATGAATTTAGATAATAAAAAACCGCCTTTGAGGACCTCTCAAAGACAAGTAATTAGCTACGAATTACTATAAATAGTGTATCAATCTTTCAATTTGTTTTCAATAGATTGCCCTTCAAAATTTAATTAAATTTTCATTTTTTGGTTTGAAATCTTTTCCTTTAAATCTTGAGCATCCCTTTTAGAATTTACAGCCGAAATGTGCCTGAGTTTTGTGTTCAGACCGCGATTTATGGTACAATGAGCGCAACGAAATTTTAGAAAGCGAGGGACTCAAGTGTCCACAATTCAATACATTAGTACACGAGACACAAACAACCGCGTTACAGCTTCACAAGCCATTTTAAAAGGAATTGCTGAAGACGGTGGTTTATATGTACCGACTGCCCTCCCAGAAGTGACTCTGGACTGGGAAGTTTTAAAAACTCAAAGTTATCAAGAAATAGCTATCGAAATTTTATCTGCCTTTTTAACAGATTTTACAAAAGAAGAAATTACAAACTGCGTGCATTCTGCATACGACACAACGTTTGATACCAAAGAAATCGCACCAGTGAAGAAAGTTGGCGACCGTCATTTCATGGAACTTTTCCACGGAAGAACTATCGCCTTCAAAGATATGGCGCTATCTATCTTGCCATACCTTCTTACAACTGCAGCAAAGAAAAACAAATCCGATAAAGATATCGTCATTTTAACAGCGACTTCTGGAGACACTGGTAAAGCTGCCCTTGCAGGATTTGCGGATGTTCCTCATACAAACATCATCGTCTTTTATCCAAAAGGTGGTGTCAGTACGATTCAAGAACGCCAAATGGTGACACAAGCTGGCGACAATACATTCGTCTACGGTGTAGAAGGAAACTTCGATGACGCACAAACAAAAGTGAAAGAGTTGTTTGCGGATAAAGAACTAAACGCAACACTTGCAGAAAAAGGATTCCAATTTTCTTCTGCAAACTCAATTAATATCGGACGTCTTTGCCCACAAATCGTGTACTACGTATTCGCGTATGCACAATTAGTGAAAGACGGCACTCTTGCCATTGGTTCCCCAATGAACGTGGTGGTCCCAACTGGTAACTTCGGTAACATCCTAGCAGCGTACTACGCAAAAGGCATCGGTGTTCCAATCAATAAACTCATCTGTGCTTCAAATGAAAATGATGTGCTTGTTGATTTCTTCCAAACAGGAACATACAACCGACTACGTGAATTTAAATTAACAAGTTCTCCAAGTATGGATATCCTTGTTTCAAGTAACCTTGAGCGTTTCGTCTTCGAATTAACAGGACGTAGCTCGCAGGAAACAAATGCGCTGATGACTTCTCTAAAAGAAAACGGAAGCTACTCTGTTCCAAATACAGATACAGCTCTATTCCAACAATTTTACGGAAACCGTGCCAGCCAAGAAGAAACGGCTCAAACGATTCATGATGTATTCAAGAGCGAGCACTACTTATTAGATCCACACACTGCAGTCGCAGACGCTGTGTATACGAAATATAAGAAAGAAACAGGAGACACAACTCCTACAGTGGTGGTATCGACTGCTAGTCCATACAAATTCCCACAAAGCGTTCTTTCAGCTCTAGACGTGGATACAAATCAATCTGACGCAGAACTCATGGATGCGATTCAACAAGAAAGCGGCATTGCCATTCCAACAGCTGTTACAAGCGTATTGGATGCGCCAATTCGTCATACAAAAGTTCTTTCAATCGAAGGCATGAAACAATCAGTCCTTGATTCATTAAACATTCAATAAAACAAATAAAGACAAGAAATCGTTGAAACGACGATTTCTTGTCTTCTTTTTTATTCTTCTGTTAGGAACCCTTGTGCTTTTAGTACATCGAACATTTCCACACGTTTTGCACCAAGCGTGTGATATTTCGTAGAAACTTGTTTTGTAAAAGCATCTACACGTCGGTTAGCATCACGAAGGTCGTAATATTCTATCACTGTCGCATCATACTCTTTCAACTCTTCTAATGGATTCTCCAGCTCACGGTATCCATTTTCCATATGAATCACTTCTTTTGGAAGACGTGGTTTTAATTGTGGCTCTTGGGAGGGCCAACCTACCGCTACCCCGATTGCTGGGTAAGTGTATTTTGGTAAATTTAGTAACTCGACGATTTTTGCTGTGTCGTTAAAGAAACTTCCTAGATACACAGTCCCCATCCCTAAAGATTCTGCTGCTACAACCACATTTTGCGCTGCAATCACTGCATCTGTTAGTCCTGATACGAAACGGTCTGCGCTCCCTTGAACGCCTACTTCTTGTCCTAAGGCTTTTGCAATTTCCGTGTTACGACGTTGGTCCACCACGAATACAAATAGATGTCCATTGTTAGCCACATAAGGTTGCCCACTCACAGCAGCCAACTCTTTCTTTAATGCTGGATCCGTCACACTAATAATCGAATAGGCTTGTAAGTACATACTTGAAGCTGTTCTTTGCGCCACTTCTACAAGTAAATCCACTTCCTCTTTTGTTAAAGGTTTGTCTTCAAACGCACGAATTGTACGGTGATTGAGTTGTGTTTTGATGGTTTCATTCATCTTGATTACTCCTTTGTATCAAAAAAAGAGTCGACTGCTCAACTCTTTTTGTTTTTTAGAAATATTGTTTACCTGTTTCCAAGGCTGCTTCTGGCATAATCACTTCGCCGTATTCTTTTAATACTTCCCATGAAATTCTTGAGAACTCGGCGTACTCGCGAATAAGCGCCATTTTTGAAGCCACTTCTTCTGGTTTTTCCACTTGATGGAAAACGTGTAAGAAGTAATGTCCGCTGTAACGGTAAAGAACCGATTGGTCAAATTCGCCTGATGCTTCTTTTGCCATTGAAACAAAATCTTCGAAGTCTTCAAAGACAACTGTTACATCGATTGGTTTCAATGTTGAAGATTTATCTTCCGTATTAATGACTGGTTTTGGAGAAATTTTTCCTTCTTCTTTTGCCTCTTTACGCTTCTTCCCAATACGATCTGTTAGAGAATGTTGAATCGTATCCACGATATTGCGCACCATACGCTCGTCAGTCGATTCATCTCCCATGTCCACAATACGTGTGACATAGAGTTCTAGGCCGTCTGGATTTGGCATGATTTGGAAGCTCAAACCGTCTGAATCTTCGAATTGATTCAAGACGCCCATCTCCTCTAAAATACTATGGAAAAAGCCTTCGATTTCGCCTGGATTTCCAAGTAATTCAGGTATTGATGTACCACGGTCGATTAGATCTTGGTTCTCGATACGCAACAAGAATGTATCGTCGTTAATGCGTTCCATTTCCATAATATTCACCCCTTTTTACCTTATCCATCTATTCTAGACCAAACCTGATAAAAATAAAAGAAATACGATTGGAACCCTAATGCAAATTGTTTTGTACTTGGTGCTCTTGAAAAACAGCTTGGAATGGGGCAAATTGAACTTGCGTTCAAATATACTAAAAAAGATTACTGCGAATCCCTTCGGATTATTTTTATAATCGCTGTTACGGGGCACCGGTGCAAGCCTGTAGTCTTGCACCTTCG
>CAUQUY010000024.1:0-17256 GCA_963521405.1 uncultured Streptococcus sp. | reverse complement strand
AAACAAGATACTAAGTTTGTATTGGATACTTTAAATCAAATTGACTTACCTAAGGATGTTCTACTACATAGTGATCAAGGCAGCGTTTATACTTCCGCTGAATACTACAATCTATGTAAAGAAAAAGGCATTATCCGCAGTATGTCCCGTAAGGGGACACCCGCAGATAATGCGCCCATCGAAAGCTTCCATTCTTCGCTAAAGTGCGAAGCTTTCTACATAAAAGATGAAGTAATAACTTCATCTTCTATTGTAATTCAAATTGTAGAAAATTACATCAAATATTATAATGAAAATAGAATCCAACAAAAATTGGACTACCTGTCTCCGGTTGAATACCGGAGACGGTAGCCCTAGGGTGTTTTTATTAAATTCTCACTTTTTGGGGTCAGTCCCAATCTGCTAGCTTTTTAAATAGGTTTATTTAGATTAGTTTTGTTCTGCTTTTTTAGAAACGAGAACGAACATCGCGCTGATTGTTACGATGATTCCTGCTAGAATTACGGCTGTGTTACTTGTTGTACCAGTGTTTGGTAGGTCTGGTGTAACAGTCGTTGTTGTTGTTTCTGGGGCAGGTGTTACTGTTGTTGTGTCTGTTGTTTCGCCTGTTGTTGAACCTTCTGTAGTAGAAGAGCCTTCAGATGTTGTTGTAGCGGCAGTTGTTGAAACGGTTGTTGACTCAGTCGTTGTTGTTCCTGCAGTTGTTGAAACAGTTGTAGACTCAGTCGTTGTTGTTCCTGCAGTTGTTGAAACAGTTGTAGACTCAGTCGTCGTTGTTCCTGCTGTCGTAGAAACGGTTGTTGACTCAGTCGTCGTTGTTCCTGCTGTCGTAGAAGCAGTTGTAGACTCAGTTGTCGTCGTAGAAGCTGTCGTAGAAACAGTTGTAGACTCAGTCGTTGTAGTTGTTGCTGTTGTAGAAGCAGTTGTTGACTCAGTAGTCGTTGTAGAAGCAGTCGTTGACTCAGTTGTAGTTGTAGTCGTTGTAGGAGCTTCTGTTGTAGTTGTAGTCGTCGTAGGAGCTTCTGTTGTTGTTATCTTTGGAAGAGATTGGTCTCCGTCCACACCACCGTTTGCATTGATGTTTGCCACAGATGCATTTACTTCTTTGGCCACAACCGCAGTTTCACCTTTGACTTGGTACCAAACTTTCGTGTTATTCTTGAATTCTTTTTGAGCATCATTTTCTACTTTTGTACGATAGAAAATAAGAACGCCAGTCTTATTGATTTGGTCTTTTGGAATCGTAATCGTGATTTTTCCAGAAGCATCCACTGTAAATGTTGATCCAGGGAAAGCGGCTTTGAAGTCTTCAATCGCTGTATCGCCACCATAGTAGCCAGGTTTCATTCCTGTTGTTGTAATGCTAAAGCTGTCTGTCACCAATTTGTGTCCGCCTTGCACTTCGTCTTCGACACGAACGTCGCCGTCCACTTCTAAGTTCATCGCGTTAATCGTTAATGTCCAAAGAATGTGTTCAGGGTCGTCAGCGTGCATGTCCCCAGCTTTTAAGTAGAATGGAGCGCTGTTTACGCCAGTCGCCATTTTCTTCACGTTCAATTCGACAGATTTGTCTCCACTCACGATTGTAAATTTACCAACGTGTTCTTTGTCTGTTGCTGTGTCGTTGTGACCTTCGATTTCGAATTCGCCCCAACCGCGAACGTTCTCTAGGCCAGTGATGCCGTCGTTGAATGTTACTTTTGCAGAACCGTCTTTGATGACCATGTCCCCAACGTATTTGCCGTCGATGGTCAATTGGATGGTTTTCTTAAATCCAGTCCCGTGAAGAGTGCCTGAACTTGGCCAAGTCACTTCAAGAGTGTCTCCAGCTTTGATTTTTTGGGCGTGTTCGTCAAACGTAAATTTAACGGTCGTTTGTCCGCCGTCTGTAATTTCGCTTGAAGAGACCGTCAATGAACTGATGTTATTACTAACGTCTGCTGCGTTCACCACTGATTGAGGGGCCAGCATGAATAATAACATCGGGATGAACAATACGAAGAGTAACTTCGAGAGTCTTCCTTTGATGAAATCTTTCATTATTTTTCCTCCTAAAGGTATTAAATTGTGAGAAAAGTAACTAAAATCTCCAAAAAAATAGAGCAACCCTTGCAAAAAGCCGTCTAGTTACTGTTCTCGGTATAGTTTATATGTATTATTATATCACAAATATAAATTTTTACTACCGATTTTTATATATTTCTCAATAATTTCTTCATATTTTCTTCAATTTCCAAAATCGCGTTGAAAAAGTCAGGAATAAACGGTAACAGAGGTCGTTTTTCCGGAATTTGTTTCCAAAAAATTCTAGTACTTTCTGTCGGTATCGACGTGGTCCCTGCTGCGTGAGCCTTTACCGACTTTCCGTTTCACTGTACAATAAGGAAGACATGAAGGGACGTGAAACTATGTGGAAAGACGCCATCGAGATGAGAGAGGCCGTCGCTAGTGGTGCGGTATCTCCAAAGGAATTAGTCCAAGAGACATTAGATAAAATTGAACAACGAAATCCAAGTCTAAACGCGGTCGTGCATTTGCAGGCCGAACGTGCGCTAAAAGAAGCAGAGTCGCGTTCGTTTGAAGGTTTACCGTTTGGCGGGGTGCCGCTTCTCTTGAAGGACCTCGGGCAAAATCAAGCAGGGGAACCGTCGAGTGCGGGAAGTAAGCTCTTGAAGGGAATTCCAGCAAACCGTACGGATAACTTCGTGAAGCGTCTGGAAGCAGCTGGTTTTATCATCATTGGACGTACGAATACGCCAGAATTTGGTTTTAAGAATATGACGGAGCCGCAACTCTGGGGACCAACGAATAATCCGTATGACCTCAAACGCAATGCCGGTGGGTCCAGCGGTGGTGCGGCGGCTGCCGTGGCTGGAGGTATCGTTCCGATTGCAGGGGCGAGTGACGGCGGTGGTTCGATTCGAATTCCAGCGAGTTTTACAGGCTTAATCGGGTTGAAGCCGAGTCGTGGGCGCATTCCGGTCGGCCCTGGGAACTATCGTGGCTGGCAAGGTGCTGCGGTGAATTTTGCGATGACGAAGACGGTTCGTGATACCCGCGAGTTGTTGAAATGGATGCAAGTCGAGCAAAAGGATAGTCCATTTTTAACACCGCTTATTAAAGACTGGGACGCTCTCCCAAACCGTCCGCTTCGAGTGGGCGTGATTGAAAAATCTCCAATCGAGAGTGTGGTCGCTCCGGAAGCGAAGGCGGCGCTTCGTAAGGCCGTGAATTTCCTAGAGGACCTTGGCTGTGTCGTCGAACCGATTGGCTGGCCAGTGGATGGCGTAGAAGTGATGAAGAATTATTACGTGATGAATAGTGTGGAGACGGCAGCAATGTTCCAAGGCATGGAGGCAAGCTTTGGCCGTAAGTTCACCAAAGACGATATGGAACTGATGACCTGGGGGATTTACCAGTCCGGGGAACGTATTTTAGCAAAAGATTATAGCGCGGCTTTGTCGAAATGGGACACGTATGCGCATGCGATGGAAAAGGTGCATGAGCAGTACGACTTGATTCTAACGCCGAGTGTGAGCGATGTGGCTCCGCTGCATACGCAATTCCCGATGGAAGAATCAGTGCGACACGCGTTGAATCATATGGACGAACTGAGTGTACCGGAACAACAAAGCGTGATTTGGCGCATGTTTGATCGAACATTGGCGCTCACACCGTTTACGCAATTATCCAATATTACAGGCGCACCAGCGATTAGTTTGCCGGTGCATTTAACTGAAAAAGGCCTCCCAATTGGCGTACAGTTGATGGCAGCGCGTGGACAAGAGGCGTTGCTGTTAACGGTGGCGGAATGGTTTGAACGCGAAGGGCAATTTGAAACAAGAGACTTCAGCTAGGAGTGAAGAAGATGACGAAGAAAGTAGCAATCGTAGGGGCTGGCATCGTCGGAGCGACTTCGGCGTATCAGCTCAGCAAAAAAGGAATCGATGTAACGGTTTTTGACGCGGGTGTGGGCCAAGCAACGAAGGCGGCTGCCGGGATTATTTGTCCATGGTTATCGCAACGTCGTAATAAAGACTGGTACCAACTCGTGTCACATGGAGCGGCGTACTATCCGCAGTTGATGGATCAGCTACGCGAGGACGGTGTCAGTGAGTTGCCGTATGAGCAAGTCGGGGCGTATATTTTCAAGCATACCGAGAAGCAGTTGGCGAAGGTCGAACAGATGGCCGTGGAGCGACGCGTAGATGCGCCGATGATTGGCGAGGTGCATGCCTTAACTCCAGAAAACGTGGCGTGTGTGATTCCGGGTTGGTCGAATCCAGACGGTGCACTCTATTGTAGCGGCGGCGGTCGCGTGGACGGCGAGCTGCTCGTTGAGCTTCTATTAGAACAGGCCGAGAAAAACGGGGCTCGTGTGGTCCGTGAAAAAGTAACGCTGGAAGCTAGGGACGAAGAGGTCCATGTGCGTCTTGGCGGCGAGGTGCAAGCTTTCGATGCGGTGGTCCTTTCTAGTGGTGCGTGGGTGAAAGAACTTCTCGAACCGTTGGGCTACTACGTGGATGTGCGTCCACAAAAGGGGCAGTTGATTGAACTCACCTTGGAGACAACAGAAGATACGTCGAAATGGCCAGTGTGCATGTTGCACGGTGAGATTGATATTCTTCCGTTCCCAAATGGCAAGATTTTAGTCGGTGCGACTCACGAAAATACGCAAGGTTTCGATTTGGTTCCAGATGAAGAGCTCTTAAACGGCATGTACGAAGAAGCGTGCGCGAGTCTTCCAAGTCTAAAAAATGCCAAACGCAGTGGGGTGCGCGTCGGAACGCGTGCGTATACTTCCGATTTTCTACCGTTCTTTGGTGAAGTTTCAAACACGACAAATGCCTTCGTGGCGAGTGGTTTGGGCTCTTCAGGGCTTACGAGCGGTGTCTGGATTGGCGAATTATTGGCTCGTATGGCTGCAGGGGAAGAAGTCGGATTTTCAGTTGAAAAATACACTCCGCAAAATTATGTACGAAAAGTGTAAATTTCTGAATGTTTTTAGTTGTGTTTTACATTTAATTTTAGTATTCTGTTAAAGGAAATTATTTAACAAAAAAACAAAGGAGGAAAACATTTATGTTAAAAGAGTTTAAAGAGTTTTTAATGCGCGGGAATATCGTTGAATTAGCAGTAGCGGTTATCATCGGTGGAGCTTTCAAAGCAATCATTGATTCATTAGTAAATGATATTATTTCACCAATCATCGCTATGGTAGCAAACACTGGAAATATCGCAGCAGTTTCATTCCGTTTAGGTTCTGCTCAAATCGGTATCGGTGCTTTCATCGCTGCAATCATCAACTTCGTAATCGTTGGCGCTGTATTGTTCTTAATCATTAAAGGTATGAACAAAGCTTCTGAATTAGCTAAACGCAACCAAGCTGAAGAAGCTGCTGCTCCAGCTGCACCAACTGCAGAAGATTATTTAAAAGAAATCCGCGACTTATTAGCAAACAAATAATCGTTGAGAAAAGCCGAGAACCCTCTCGGCTTTTTGTGTGCAAAAAATAAAAAGTGGATGGAAAAAATTCGTTGAACCATTGTGAATGAGAGTGTGCTTGAGGGAACAGGCGAAGCTTCGCTTCGTTTCTTTGGATTTTAGGGGAATGAGTGCATTGTCGGATAAACGAAAAGAATCAGTTTTATTATTGAAAGAGTTATAGTGGGGCACCGGTGCAAGCCTTGGTCTTGCCCCTTTAAAGCCTCAAAGGGGACGTATGGAATAAATTCCTACGTCCCCTAATTCGTTTTAATACTTAGTCCCACTATTCTTTCAATAAACTGATTCTTTTCGTTTATCCTCCTTAGGCGTTTGGATGGAATCTAAAGAAACTCGCAAGCTTCTATTTTTCGAAATACAATGGTTCACCGAATTTTCTTTATTTTTTTAGAGAAAAACGAGAGAGGCTGGCTTTTGAACGATTAAAATTTGCTTCGTCTAGACCGGAACATCCGCGACAGAAGGTGCGGTTAACTTAAAATCTGCTTCGTCTCTAATAAAGAGCGGCTTTGTCCATTCATTAAAAATGGTTCTTCTTTTTAGAGAAAAAAGAGTATACTAAAAGTAGTATTTAATGACAGGGGTCTTGGTTATGTGGATTGTATTTGCGTTGTTATCAGCTGTGTTTGCGGCGTTGACGTCGATTTTGGCGAAGATTGGGATTGATGGGGTAAACTCGAATTTGGCGACGGCGGTACGCACGCTTGTGGTCGTTGTGATGTCGTGGCTGATGGTTTTTGTGACGAATAATCAGTCTGGGCTGTCTGAAATTAGCAGGAAGAGTTGGATCTTTTTGATTTTATCTGGGATTGCGACGGGGGCTTCGTGGCTTTGTTACTATAAGGCGCTTCAGATGGGGAGTGCAACAGAGGTGGCGGCAGTCGATAAATTGAGTATCGTCTTCACGTTGATATTGGCCGTTTTCCTCTTGCATGATACGTTCACGATGAAATCACTCATTGGTTGTGCACTGATTGCGACCGGGACAATTATTATGGTGTGGTAGGTATACAAAATGCGTACGGAATTTTCCGTACGCTATTTTTGATGTTGATTAAACAAGCGCCAGTCCAATCGTGAGAAGGACTGCGATGGTGATGCGGATAGCGTGATGTGATTTGTTGATGTTGCCTTTTTCTTTTCCGTTCATGTACGCTCCCACGCAGCAAAGAGTTGCGCCAAGAATCCATGTAAGGAATGGGATTCCAGGTAACACGGCTAGTAATGGGATTGTAGGAAGTGCGATAAGTCCTCCTGCAAAAACGAGGATGTTTCCTGTTGTTTTGTCCCCTTTTAGAAGAGCGGCGCCGCCTGCGAGTAGATGCAAGAGTGCGAATGTGACGATAAAGAAGCTAAGAATAAAAAAGATGATGAATACATAGCCCATATGAGGACCTCCTTGTTAAGCGATAATCATTAAAAATGTGATAACGAGTGCGACGATGGCACGTGCTTTGTTTGGGTCTTTAATTTTATCCGGAAATGGATTTCTATTTACAAAGCAGACAACAAACTCAAGCATTTGATTTTCTGTTTTATACGGTTTTTCGTGCTTGTTATTCCAGTATGACGCGTACAGAATGAGTGCCCAGGCTACCATCCAGATGATATATCCGCCAACTGATTTTTGATAGATCAGGCGGACGGAATGAAGAGCAGTGACTCCTCCAAAGAATAGTAGGAAGTTTGCGAGTGAATATTTTTGCGTTCCAATCGTATAGACTCCAACGCTAATGAATGGTAATAGGTAAAGTAAGGCGATGGAATTGATGGATATAGGAAATGGTCCTGGCATAGAATTCTCCTTTGAGTTGATAGTATTCAGTATAAATTGCTCCTTGTGTTTTGTCAAAATACGGCGGGTGCGGTACACTAAGGGAGACAATGAAAAGGAGTGCCGAGATGAAATTAATACTATCGCCTGCAAAGGAAATGAATTGTGACGCATTAGAGGAACGCGACTGGGAAGTGAGCCCGGCAGCCGAAAAAGTGGTCGAAGCCGTGCGTGCGGTGCCTGAAGAGGACCTCTCTCGTGTGTTAGGGGTCAAAGGGAAGTTACTCGACGAAAACAAAGCGTTCATCGAAGGGTGGAAGGTGGCCGAAGCTGCGCCTGCCATTGAACTCTACAACGGACTGGCGTTTCGCTGGTTGAAGCAAGTAGAGGGATGGAGGGAAGGCTTGGATTATGGAAGCGAGCATGTGCGCATCTTGTCTGCGTTATATGGGGCTGTGGAGCCAGATGCTTATGTGAAGCCGTATCGCTTGGATATGCTGAGACCATTGCGCGTGGACGGAAAGAGCTTGAAGGCTTATTGGAAAGCGGAGTGGGCCGAGTTGTTCGAGGATGGCGAAACGGTGGTGAACTGTGCCAGTGATGAGTTCAGCACCTTACTAGAGCGCTCGCGTTACAACTGGATAGACGTGGAATTTTACGAGCGTAAAGACGGAAAGTTGAAACAACACTCTACGACGTCGAAAAAAGGGCGCGGGTTGTTAGTCGGATTTGCGATGCGCGAACAAGCCGCGGACGTGAAACAACTGGAGGCTTTCGCAGAAGACGGATTTGTCTTTGATGCGGAACTATCAACACCAGAAAAGTTGGTATTTGTAAGATAAAAATAGAGGAGTAGGACAAGTGTCTTACTCCTCTTTTGCTTGTTATTTTACGATGCCCTCTAATACATCTTAATCCTCTATTATCAGCGGAAAAATATCTTCCACTCTGTACATTTTATCTTCCATTTCTTTCCACTCAATGACTAGTTTATACAGTTTGTCAGTTGAAATGAAACATGGTTCACCAAGACTTTCATCATCCATTTGATAGTATACTTCTGTTTCCTCTTTCCCTATATCGATATTCAGCATATTACCGCCAAAATCAGACGCTTCTTTTTGACCAGTAACAACCGCCTCTAATTCTTTATAAATATGAGGATAAAAATTATGAACTTCAGAATTTAAAAAGTTTGACAACGATTGAAATTTTTGATCTGTAAATTTCAAAACTAACATTATATCATTTTCTTCATTTCCAAAAACCACAACTGAATATATTCTCTTCATTAATCTTACCTCTAAATTCATTTTATTCCATTGGGAATGCTGAGATAATCTTTCCATCAGATTTTCTTATATACATTCCAATCTTTAATCCATTACTACTTTTTCCAATGTACTCATTGCCATTAGATAAAACTTTATTAGAATATGCCTCATTAATAGTATCTACAACCTCCTGAGGGCTCATACGGTCAGGAAAAAAGGTTGAATACCCTCCATTTCCTGTTTTAGGAATTCCATTTACTTCAACTTTCGCTTCATAAACTCCAGCATCATTTAAGGTAGGACTTTTCGTCCCTTCTATGATACTACCAGAAGTCCCTTCTACCATATCATAATGATAGCCACCTGCTTGTCCTCTCCTTATATCACCTTCAAAAATGTGAATTAAAGACTTCTCAGTAAAGTTCTCTGTGTGTTGGAGTTTAGCTAAGTCATCCATATTGTACATTTCAAGTGCTGATTCAACTTTTGGCGCTCGAATCGTATTTAAGCTGAAATTCTCAGCAATTTTAGAAAATTTATATCCACCCACGAGGTTCCCAAATAAGTTCATCAACTGTGCGGTTTCTTCGCTTCCACCAAGAAGCTTTGTTCCATGATAGGCTGCTTGTCCAGTTGCTAACCCTCCGATTGTTCCCCATGTAAACTGCCATAACCCTTGGGCAATACTTTTCGTCTGGGCAATTGGTATGAACACCCCTGTTGTTAAGGTGAAAACTTGTCCAAATCCGTGGTATAACTCACCGTTTCCTAAGAAAATTGTATCTCGAATCGGATTCATCGCAAAGGATTTTCCATCGCCAGATAATCCATAATAAATATTCCATCCAGCTTCGATAGAATTCGAAGCGCCATACATGAACGTAGCAGTTCCCGCAATCTTAAGCATCGGCGCCACAATCGGTAAGGCAGTTCCTCCGGACATGACTAGCGCTGATACCCCGGCTAGAACCGTCAAGACACCAAAGACGAGATTCATAAGCCCTTGCTTGGTTCGTTCTTCGGCATGTAGTGCCTCCATGCGCACTTGATCACGTTCAAGAGCGGCTTGAATAATGCCCATTCGATCATTTAGTTGGGCTTTCACTTGTTCATAGGCTACCATAAACCGTTGTACAGAGGGTAGTTTTCCAAAGGCACCCGATTGATAACTTCCAATACTTCGGTCTCTACTCGAATGCTCCTCCAATAAACTTCTTGTCGCTGCTAACAATTCCTTAAACGCCTGCAAATCTTGGCGAGCATGCATCTCTTCATATTGCGTAATGGATTCGTCTAGATGCTTGATATCCTTCATCAGCTTCTCATACGTGAATTTCGTCTTTGTATGACTAGTTCCTTGGTAATTCACTAACCCTGCGACTCTGAGCTTAGCAGTTGTTAACTGCTCCAACTGTTGTTCGAATCGTTGCTTAGACTTTCCTAGGTCAGAGTATAGCCCCTTATAGACATCTTCAGGCAATTCCGCATGGTTATGCGTATCGATTTGATAGTAGCCATCTTTATACAGTAAGAAATTTGCGGTATACTCATTCATTAACTGCGCCAGCGTCTGTATGAATGTTCCATGAACTTCTGTCATATAGCTCTTCGCACTCGTCATTGCTTTCCCTTGAAGCTCACTCTGGTTTGCGAGGAGGGCAATCGACTTTTGTAGCGCATCTAACGCAAGCCCCCATTGTTGGATGGTTTGATTCGTTTGGCTATGCATGGAGGTAATGTCGTTAAATTTTACGTGATAACTCATTTATCATCTTCCTTAAAATTCTAAAAGTAAATTTATGTTTGTAAAAAATTGTCGCTCTCAGTTGATATTATAGCATATTTAATTTTAAAAAAAGAGAGAATAAGAAGTTTGATGATATTAAAATAAGCAGTCAATGACTGCTTATAATTATGGATTATGATTTGCTTAGGAAGCGAACCTTCTTATTTTCTCTCCTGTGCGACATAGGCTTGAATCGCGTCGCAAGCGTATTGTCCAACGCCTTTGCCGTATTTATCCAAGTTCGTTCTGAACTCTTCGTTTTTCGCGTAGCCGAATCCGATGCTCGAGAAGACATCGATCGAGCAGTCGAAGGCATAAGTGCACATGTGTTGGTGCAGTTGTTTGGCTAAGTCCACGTTTTCGGCAGCTGTTGCTGGTAGGCCTTTTTCGATATTATCCGCGAATGCGAAGAAGATGTTGTTGAAGCCGTCTGCAACGATTTCTTCCTTGCCTTTTTGTCTTTCTTCGGCCTCGTTCATCACGGTTTCGCCGTATTTTTCAGTCGCGGCCTGTTTATATTTCTGGTTATCCTTGAAGGTGAACCCTTTGAATTTTTCTTCGGTTGTCATCGTCATTTTCCTTTCCGTAGACGCAATCGTCTTTTCTAATGTGTCGATTAATGTTAGAAGACGGTCTTTTTCTTTCTGCATTAAATTCAACTGATGTTTTAAGTGGGGTAACAGATTATCCTCGTCTTGCGTCATCAGGGACTTAATTTCTTTCAATGAAAATCCCAAATATTTATAGTAGAGAATCGTCTGTAATTGGGAAAGCTCCTCGTCACTATAGTAGCGATATCCATTTTCCTGTTTTTTCGGGGAAAGCAATCCAATTTCGTCATAGTGATGTAAAGTGCGCACCGATACACCACTGATTTCACTTACTTGCTTGATTAAATACATAACCTCAACTCCTAACACTAGATAGTGTAACCTATTACGTTACGTCAGGGTCAACCCTTTTCTCTTTTTTTCTTTTTCTTACTATATGAAACGAAGAAGATGACTACACCGCCCGTGATAAGAAGCAGCCCCGACTTCCTGGCACAAGCCAATATCCTCGTCCATTAGAGGCACAGTAAAATACGATTACGGAAATCTTGCGGATTCATCGTAGCAGTAATGGGGGATAGCAACCAATGTGAATTACTGACTCTAGGGTGAAACCCGTAGAGTCAGTTTGAAGCTTGGTAGAGCTTGAGACATAAGGCTCAAGCCGTTGCCCCATTGCAGCTATGATGAAACAATCCGCAAGGATTGAAGTAATCGTATTTAAATGAGAATGCCTTCTAAATGGTCGATCTCATGTTGGATGACTTGCGCCGTGAAGTCGGTGAACGTTCCCGTATGCTTCTTGCCGCTCGGGTCGGTGTAGGCTACTTCAATCGTTTGATAGCGCGTCGTCTTCTTCGTGCCCGTATGGCTCAGACATCCTTCTTCCGTTTCATAGGGCCCCTGCTTTTTCGTAATACGCGGGTTCAGCATCACCAAATCCATCGGTCCAATCGCTACAATAATAATATTCTTCTTCACGCCAATCATATTCGCCGCCATTCCTACACAGCGGTCGCGGTTCGCACGAAGCGTATCTTGCAGGTCGCGGACCACTTGCGCGTCAGCTTTCGGATTGGCAGCAGTTGATTTTTGGCTTAGGAAGAGTGGGTCTTTCATAATTGTCTTTTGCATGAGTTTTCTCCTTTATAATGACATTCTGAAAAAGATTTTTGCGATTTCTTCAGGGCTTTCCACGCCACCTTTTTGAATCCAGTGGAAGAAAATCGCACTGTTGCTATAGATAAACACTTCTTGCGCGTAATCTTCTGGCAGCGGGTAGACCATCGCGATGTTTTCCTTAATCGGTCCAATTTGCTTGGTTAATTCGAATAGGAAGTCATGAACGAGTTTCGATGTGTAGTTGAATCGGTTCAAGGTCATTGCGTGAATAAAGTCGAAGTCTTCTTTTAAATACTCGAAGATTTTCACGATTCCTGGACAGGCCTCTTCTTTATTTTTTGGATTGCCTTCTTTTAATAGGAGTAAGATATTTTGTAAAATCTCATCGATGAGCTGGTCCATCATATCGAATTTATCGACGTAATGGAGATAGAAGGTTCCGCGATTCACGCCTGCTTCTCTGGCGATATCGCTCACACTAATAGCTTCGAAATCTTTTTTCTCCAGCAGTCTAGTGAGTGCTTCTTTTAAATCGCTTTTCGTTGTGGTTTTCCGTTTTTGTGTCATCATTGTTTAAACTCTTTTCTTAAATCAACACATTGTTGATTATTGTGTATTGTTTTTTGATTAATTCCATTATATAGTATTTAACGAACATAATCAACACGTTGTTCATTTAACAGTGTTGATAGAAATGAGGGATAGACATGACATATATCGAAATGAAGAATAGCTATAAACGTTATCAAGTTGGTGATACAGAGATTATCGCGAATAATGATGTGAATTTTGAAATTGAAAAAGGGGAGTTAGTCATTATTTTAGGAGCCAGCGGTGCAGGGAAATCGACGGTCCTTAATATTTTAGGAGGCATGGACACTAACGACGACGGGCATGTGTTTGTAGACGGCGTGGACATTTCCGCTTTTGATGAAAAACAACTCACTTACTATAGAAGAGATGATGTCGGCTTCGTCTTCCAATTTTATAATCTAGTGCCGAACTTAACGGCAAAGGAAAATGTGGAACTCGCGGCTGAGATTGTAAAAGACGCCCAAGATGCAGAGGAAGCCTTGAAGGCAGTTGGACTTGGACATCGCATGAATAATTTCCCTTCTCAATTATCGGGTGGGGAACAACAACGTGTCTCGATTGCACGTGCGGTTGCGAAGAATCCAAAGTTATTGCTTTGTGATGAGCCAACAGGAGCGCTCGACTACCATACCGGAAAACAAGTGCTTCAGATTTTACAAGATATGTCACGTAATCAAGGGGCAACCGTTATTATCGTAACGCATAACTCAGCCTTAGCGCCGATTGCCGACCGTGTGATTTATATGCATGACGCGCGCGTGAAGAAAATCGAATGTAACCCAAATCCACAAGATATTCAAACACTTGAATATTAGAAGGGGTGCAGACAGTGAACAAGAAGACATTAAACAAGGATATCCGCAACTCGCTTCGCCAGTCGAAGGGACGCTTCCTTTCTATTATGCTCCTCATGATGCTAGGGGCGTTCAGTTTGGTCGGATTGAAAGTGTCGGGTCCGGATATTGAAGACACTTTGAACGGCTATATGGAGCAGGCCAACGCTGCCGATTTATTCGTGCTAGCAGGCTACGGTTTAAGTGATGAGGACCAAGCAGAAATCAAACAAGAGAACGCCGAAGTCGAGTTTGGCTATTTTGTCGATACGGTGATTAGCGATACGCCTAGTGCGATTCGTGTGTTCTCACAGACGACCGATATTTCAACATTCGAGTTGGTAAGTGGCGCGTTTCCTACAAAATCCAACGAAGTGGCGCTTGCCTCAACGATGGCCGATCAGTATAAGGTTGGCGATACCATTCGATTGACTGAATCTGGAAGTAACACTCTACTCAAAGAGCATGAATTTACCATAACTGGGTTTGTGAACTTCAGCGAGCTCCTGTCTAAGACGACTAAAGGGGTATCGAGTGCGGGGAGCGGGGACCTTAGTGGATTTGCTGTAGTGCCAAAAGAGGCGTTCGATTCTGAAGTTTATACGATAGCCAGACTTCGTTATCCGGATTTACGCAAATGGAAAACAACGAGCCGTGAGTACGCAGATAAGGTGACGGAGTTGCAACAGGCGCTGGAAGAAAAGTTAGCCGACAATGGAACGGTGCGCTTAGATACGTTGAAGACGAAGGCCGACGAGAAGATTTCAGAAGGGAAAGAAAAGATTACCGATGCCAAAACGAAACTCTCAGACGCCGAGAAGAAACTAGCAGACGGCAAGAGCGAAATCGAAAAGAACGAAAAGACGCTCGCAGACGGGCAAAAAGAAGTCCGCAACAACGAAGCAACGATTGCTTCAGGAGATGCAAAACTAGACGCGGCGTGGAATCAGTTGGAAGCAAGCCGTGGCCAACTCGAGAGTGCTCGTGTGCAAATCGAACAAGCCGTGGCGACTTTAGCCGAAACCAAAGAGCAGTTAGCAGATGCTAGTGCCAAATTAACAGAAGCAGAGACGCAACTTGCTGCAAAGAAAGATGAACTTGCTAGTGGCCAGAAGCAGCTTGAAGCTGGTAAGACGCAATTAGCGCAGGCAAAAGCGCAACTAGAAACGGGGAAGGCAGACCTTGAAGCGAAGAAGACAGCCTTAGCGCAAGGGAAGGCACTACTAGCCAGTGATCCTGATGCGGCTGCGGCACAGGGTATTACCGAAGCAAGCCTTCAAGCGATGGAGACGGCTTTAACGCAAGCCGAAGCCAAGCTCACTCAAACAGAACAGGCACTGAATGCCAAAGAACAAGTGCTCACTCAAAAAGAACAAGAACTTACTGCGGGGCAAACGGCGATTTCAAATGCTGAAGTGGAACTCGCAACGAAGAAGCAACAATTGCTCGCAGGGCAAGAAGCGTATCGACAAGGATTGGCGAAGTATTACGCTAGCTACAGCCAGTACGTGGATGGCCTCGACCGATACCGCGAAGGAGTGGCGGCTTTTGAAGCCAACGCCGGAACATTAGCGCAAGGGAAGGCCAAACTCGCCGAAGCCAAGAAAACGTTGGCGGACGGTGAAGCCAAACTCGCGAATGCCAAAACGCAGCTAAAAGAAAGCGAAGAAACCTACAACGAGAAGAAAGAAACAGCCGATAAGGATATCCAGAAGGCGGAATCTGAACTCGAAAAGGCAGAAGTGGACGTGTCAAAACTCTCGAAGCCGAAGTACTCTGTCTACACGCGTTCGACGATGCTTGGAAGCGAAGGATTCTTCAATATGAAGGAGACGGCGGAAGGGATTACGTCGGTTGGGAACCTATTCCCGATTGTGCTTTATGCCGTGGCCGCACTTGTGACAGTTACGACGATGACGCGTTTTGTAAACGAAGAACGAATCAATGCTGGAGTTTTGAAGGCGCTCGGCTATGAAACCAAAGACGTGATGAAGAAATTTGCCGTGTATGGTTTTACAGCAGGGGTAAGTGGCACAGTCCTTGGAATCTTACTAGGAACCTACGCCTTACCAAGTGCGCTAGGTGCGACCTTGATGAAGGATACGGTATTGCCAAGTATCCAGTTGAATTTCCATCCAACCATCGCCGTGATTGCGATTGTTTGCTCGCTCATCTGTAGCGTGGTGCCTCCATTATGGATTGCCCGCCGCGAACTTCATGAGCAAGCTTCGGCCCTTCTTTTGCCGAAAGCACCTGTAGCTGGGTCGAAGATTCTTCTTGAGCGCATTCCGTTCATCTGGAATCGTCTCAGCTTTACGCATAAGGTGACGGCGCGGAATATTTTCCGTTACAAACAACGCATGCTCATGACGATTTTCGGGGTGGCTGGGAGCGTGGCGCTTCTCTTTGCAGGGCGTGGAATTCTTGGGTCACTTGATGGGATTGCCGATCGTCAGTTCAAGGAAATTATTACGTATGATGCGATTGTTTCAAAAGACAACGTGTTAACTGCCTCAGAAGAACAAGCGCTCCATAACTATTTAACCTCTTCAAACGTGACTTCGTATAGCGACGTTTATAGCGAATCGGTAACGCGTGAAGTGCCAGGTGTGGACGATGAGCAGTCTGTTACGGTGCTTGTTGGCAAAGAAGCCAGCATTTCTCCATATCTTCATTTGAATGATGCAAAATCGAAGAAAGCCGTGACGCTTCCTGCAGAGGGCGTGTTGATTTCCGAGAAATTGGCCAAACTCTTAAACGTGAAAGCAGGCGACACCTTTACGCTTCCGAATAAGGACGGTGCGGATGTGACGTTAACGGTCGGTGGTATCGTGGAAATGTACGCTGGGCACTTCGTCGTAATGACACCAGAAGTGTACGCCAAGGCTTATGGAGCAGTGCCACAAGACAACGCGATTTTCGTACAGTTTAAAGACAAAGACGCTGCTAGCGTACAAAAAGCGGCAGCGGACCTAATGGCCATCGATGGTGTGAAAGCCGTCGTTCAAAACACGTCCATGGTGAGTCGTATCGATACGACTGTTGGTTCGTTGAGTCGTGTCATGATGATTTTAACAGTCGTTTCGATTTTACTAGCGGTTGTTATCCTCTATAACTTAACCAACATCAACGTTGCGGAACGAATTCGCGAGCTCTCGACAATCAAGGTGCTCGGGTTCTTGAACAAAGAAGTGACGATGTATATTTACCGCGAAACGATTTTATTATCGGTTATCGGGATGGGTGTTGGCATTTTGTTTGGGCGAGTGCTGCATAGGGTGATTATTGAGACGGTGGCACCGGGGTTTGTCATGTTCAATCCCGCTGTCGGATGGTTTGTATATGTGTTGCCATGTGTGATTGTGATTGTCATCTTGGTTGCGCTAGGGTATATGGTGAACCATCTCCTCCAACGCATCGATATGCTAGAAGCCCTCAAGTCTGTTGACTAGGGAAGCTTTGCTTTTGTGACGAACGTCAAAAATCCTTGCGGATATTTCAATCATAGTAGTTAGTCGGGCACCGGATTGAGCCTAGGTCTCAATCCTACCAAGCATCAAAGAGCCACAGGGCAATCAATTGCCTTGTGGCTCTATTTCGCATTGGTTGCTTTTCCGTACAACTACTATGATTGATCCGCAAGTTTTTCCGTTCGTCACTGCAAAGCTTCCACAGACTTGAAGGCACAGCGTATGATAATTCCCACATCCCAATCAAGTTGACAGATACAAATCCTCCTTTTTTTAAGAGGAGAGCTGTAGATTTTTTTCTTTGCTTCTTTTTATGCCAAAGAATTGAAGGTTTTGCGTATGATAAT
>CAUQUY010000023.1:0-17896 GCA_963521405.1 uncultured Streptococcus sp. | reverse complement strand
TGTGATTAACACAGACCATATCTTGTTTATTGCTTCGGGAGCCTTCCACGTTGCTAAACCAAGTGACTTAATGCCAGAATTGCAAGGACGTTTCCCAATTCGTGTTGAATTACAAGATTTATCAAAAGAAGACTTCGAACGTATCTTAACAGAACCTAAGAATGCATTGCTTAAACAATATAAAGCCTTGTTAGCGACCGAAAATGTAGAAGTCATCTTTACAAAAGAAGCAGTATCTAAACTAGCTGAAATTGCATTTGAAGTGAACAGTACGATGGAAAATATCGGTGCTCGTCGTCTGCACACGATTTTAGAAACAGTACTTGAAGAATTGTTATTTGAAGCACCATCCATGCAAATGGGAAGCATTCAAATTACAGAACAATATGTTGAAAGTAAACTAAATGCGATTCGTGAGGATCAAGATTTAACAAAATACATTTTATAAAAAAGGAGAATACACTTGTGCGTACAATATTAGCTGATTTACGAAAAATAAATGAGATTGTGCAATACGACAACGTGTGGAGAGACTCAGAAACTGCTGACTTACCATTTAATAAGTTAACGGAAATCTTAGGAACTTTGCTAAAGGTCGATTTATATATTGCTTCAATCGACGGGAGAATGTTAGGAATTCATGATGAGTTCCAAGTGAATAACGATCGTATGAAAGAGTATAAGGATAATCGTCAATTTCCGAACTTTTATATGAAAGAATTGACGACCTTAAAGTTCACAAAGGAAAATATTCCAGTAACAGATAACTTAACAATTTTCCCTGTTGAACTGCATGATAACTTCCAAGAAGCGATGACTACTGTAATTCCTATTTTTGCTTCAGGAAAACAGCTAGGGTTTGTTGTAATGGGAAAAGAAGGACAACCTTTCTCTACAGATGATTTAATCTTGGCGGAGCACGCAGCTACAGTAATCGGAACAGAAATGCTTCATTGGTATACTCGCAAGATTGAGCAGGAAAAACGTGAGCAACAAAATGTTCATCTCGCGCTCAGCTCATTGTCTTACAGTGAATTAGAAGCCATCAAAGTAATCGTGGGTCTATTCGATGGTATGGATTTGCGTTTCACTGCTCTTAAAATTGCTCAAGAATACCATATCACTCGTACAGTTATCGTGAACGCTATCCGTAAACTTGAATCAGCTGGTATTATTGAAAGCAGAAGCCTTGGTACTAAAGGAACGTACATTAAAATAAAAAACGAAAACATTAAATCTTCGTTATTATCAGAATTAAAACACGCGTAAATTGAGGCGATGATTATGGAAAACATCTTTATTGAAAATGAGTACTTAAAAGTTGGAATTAAGCTGTTTGGAGCAGAACTCACTTCAGTTATTTCAAAAGAAACAAATACAGAATATATGTATCAACCAGATGGTATCCATTGGAATAAGCAATCTCCAATACTTTTTCCAAATATTGGAGCCATTAGAGAGAATTCATTTGTATATGAAGGAAAGAGATACCCTGCTAGAAAGCATGGATTTGCACGGGATTATGCTTTCCGACTAGAAGAGCAAGGCGAGAGTTTCGCTACGTTCTTACTAACAAATGAAATGATAGAGGAAGAATATCCGTTTAACTTTGAACTGAGACTTCAATATACTTTAGAATCTAATGAATTAAAGATGACTTATAGCGTATTAACTACTAGTCCAGAGTTGTATTTTGCAATTGGTGGTCATCCTGCATTCGCAGTACCTCTTGAGAAAGGTCTTACTTTTGAAGATTATCATATTCAATTAGAGAGTGAAGCTCCTGTTTCGAAATTGGAGCTAGAAATCCCTTATCTATCATCTTTAGAGGGAGTTCCGTTTACCGAAGGAGATTTTGCATTGCATCATGATTTATTTACAAATGACGTATTGTTATTTAAATCAAAAGATCCTCATTTTAAAGGAAAATTGTATTCTCCTAAAGGAAAGAGAAGTGTAACGGTTCATTTAAATGGAATCGAAGCCGTTGGAGTTTGGACAATGCCAGATGACTCACCATTTATATGTTTTGAACCATGGGATGGTTATCCGGACTTAGCAAGTGAGACTACCTTAAATCTAGAAGAAAAGAAAAATATTCTCCGTATCACTAAAGATACACCGTATCAATCATGTGCGACATTTGTATTCGAATAAAAAGAAAAGACACTAAGATTTACTTAGTGTCTTTATTTTTCTTATCCCAAGGCATTGGGACTTTGTTTTCAGTTCCATTTAGAATTCGTTGAATGTTGGCTCTATGACGATAAATGATGAAAATATCAATGGCAAGTGCAAATGCTGTTAGCACCCAATCGTTAAAGAGTAGTGATAAGAGAACACCTATAGAGATGGTCACCATAGCAGTCAAACTAACCATTCGAGTGATTGCAAGCAACACTAGGAAAATGATCAATCCATATAATAATAAGAGTGGTTGGTAGGCTAAAATCATTCCAGCAAAAGTTGCTACGGCTTTACCACCTTTGAACGAAGCAAAGAGTGGGAAAGTGTGACCAATCACAGCAAAAGATGCAATCCAAAGCGGTGAAATACTTGGTTGTTTGAAGATAGTCATTGCAAGAATTGTTGCTAGAGATCCTTTGAACACATCACAAAATAACACAACAGAACCTGCTTTAGGACCAAGAACGCGGAACGCATTTGTAGATCCTAAATTCCCGCTACCAAATTCGCGGATATCTTTTTGAAAGAATGTTTGTCCAATCCATAATCCAGATGGAATAGACCCGAGTAGGTACGCTACAAGAGCGCCTATGATAAAAGTAAATGACATAAGTCTATTTCTCCTTAAAACAGTCTAGTGACAGTTTAACATAAAAGGTGCTGTCTATACAACGGATGAGAAAGGTTAATTTAGCGCCATTTCTAAGGAGAAATCTTGCGAAAATCGCGAAAAACAAGTATTATAGATAAGATGACAAAAAAAGGAGCGTATTAAATGAGCAAAGTAACGAATCAATATAATGATGATGCGATTCAGGTTTTAGAAGGCCTTGAAGCTGTTCGTAAACGTCCAGGGATGTATATTGGATCAACGGATCACCGTGGACTTCATCATTTAGCTTACGAGATTGTGGATAACGCAGTCGATGAAGCTTTATCAGGTTATGCAACAAAAATTGAAGTTACAATTCATAAGGACCAATCGCTTACTGTAAAAGATAATGGTCGTGGAATGCCTACTGGGAAACACGCTTCTGGAATTCCAACGATTCAAGTTATTTTTACGGTACTGCATGCCGGTGGTAAATTCGGTCAAGGTGGATATAAGACATCAGGTGGTCTTCACGGTGTGGGGGCGTCTGTTGTTAACGCATTGTCAGATTGGTTAACAGTAGAAGTGTTACGTGACGGTACTTTATACAAACAATCGTTCAAAAACGGTGGTGAACCTGTAGGAACGGTTAAGAAAGAGAAAACAAGCCGACGCGGTTCTGGAACTTCAGTAACTTTCTTACCAAGTGATAAAACTTTTTCTACAACAAACTGGTCATATGAAACATTAGCAGAACGTTTAAGAGAATCTGCATTCTTATTAAAAGGTCTTACAATTGTATTGACTGATGAACGTACTGGTGAATCAGAAACTTTCCATTATGAAGAAGGGATTCGCGATTTCATCCAATATTTAAATGAAGAAAAAGATACATTATCTCCTGTAGTTGACTTTGACAGCACAGTGGATGGTGTAGAAACAGAATTTGCATTCCAATATAACGATGGCTATTCAGAAACGATTTTATCTTTCGTTAACAACGTACGTACAAAAGATGGTGGTACTCATGAAGTGGGAATGAAGAGTGCCTTAACGAAAGCTTTTAACGAATATGCACGTAAAGTTGGCCTTTTAAAAGATAAAGATAAGAACCTTGAAGGTAGCGATGTCCGTGAGGGGTTAACTGCGATTATTTCGCTGCGTATTCCTGAAGAGATTTTACAATTCGAAGGGCAAACAAAAGATAAACTAGGGACACCTGCTGCACGTGGGATTGTGGATAATACGATTTCTGAGCAATTAGGATTCTTCTTAACGGAGAATGGTGAAATTGCACAGGAATTAATTCGTAAAGCCATTAAAGCACGTGAAGCGCGCGAGGCGAGTCGTAAGGCCCGTGAAGAAAGCCGTAATGGTAAGAAGGGTAAGAAGAAGGAAACGCTTCTTTCTGGTAAATTAACGCCTGCGCAAAGTAAAAATCCTAAGAAGAATGAACTTTACTTAGTAGAGGGGGACTCTGCCGGTGGTTCTGCTAAACAAGGTCGTGACCGTAAGTTCCAAGCGATTCTTCCATTACGTGGTAAAGTAATCAATACAGAAAAAGCATCGATTTCGGATATTCTGAAGAACGAAGAAATCAATACGATTATTTATACAATTGGTGCTGGTGTTGGTAGTGACTTCAAGATTGAAGATTGTAACTATGACAAGATTGTTATTATGACCGATGCGGATACCGATGGGGCTCACATTCAAGTCTTGCTGTTAACATTCTTCTATCGTTATATGAAACCATTGATTGAAGCAGGGAAAGTATATCTTGCATTACCACCTTTATATAAGATTTCTAAAGGAACTGGTAAAAAACAAGTCGTTGAATATGCTTGGACAGAAAAAGAACTTGAAGAGAAGACAAAATTAGTCGGAAAAGGCTACTTATTACAACGTTATAAAGGTCTTGGGGAAATGAACGCTGACCAATTATGGGATACGACTATGAACCCAGATACAAGAACGTTAATTCGTGTTGTCATCGATGATAAAGCCCAAGCAGAACGTCGTGTTAGCACATTGATGGGGAACAAAGTTGAACCTCGTCGTAAGTGGATTGAACGTCACGTTGAGTTTGGTCTAGAAGAAGATAAAAGCATTTTAGAATCAGACGTAAATGCCATTAGCACAGCAGCTAGTCCGAAAAAAGAAGAAAAGAAACCATCAGTTAAGAAAAAAGAAGCAACAATCGATCATGTAGAACAATTGTCGTTACTAGGAGAGGAGGAATAGTATGAGTCAAATTCAAGATATTCAAGAATTGAATCTGGAAGATGTAATGGGTGACCGATTTGGGCGCTATTCAAAATACATTATCCAAGACCGTGCTCTTCCTGATATCCGTGATGGTTTAAAACCTGTACAACGTCGTATTTTGTATGCGATGTCTATCGATGGAAACACAAGCGATAAACAATTCCGTAAATCAGCTAAGACTGTCGGTAACGTAATCGGTAATTTCCACCCACACGGCGATTCTTCAGTTTATGAAGCAATGGTTCGTATGAGTCAAGATTGGAAGCTTCGTGATGTATTAATTGAAATGCACGGGAATAACGGTAGTATGGACGGAGACCCAGCTGCTGCGATGCGTTATACGGAAGCTCGTCTTTCTAAAATTTCAGAAGAATTACTCCGTGATTTAGATAAGCAAACCGTTGAATTCGTATTAAACTTCGATGATACAGAAGAAGAACCAACAGTACTACCTGCACGTTATCCTAACCTCCTTGTTAATGGAGCTACTGGGATTTCAGCCGGTTATGCTACGGAAATTCCAACGCATAACTTAGGAGAAGTGATTGACGCAACCATTCATGCGATTGATCATCCTAAAGCCACTGTGAAAGAACTAATGCAGTTTGTAAAAGGTCCAGATTTCCCGACAGGAGGAATTATCCAAGGAATTGAGGAATTGGAACAAGCGTATGAAACTGGACGCGGTAAAGTGGTTATTCGTTCGAAAACGAAAATCGAACCGATTAAAGGTGGAAAATCACAAATCATCATTTCTGAAATTCCATATGAAGTAAACAAAGCTTTATTAGTGAAGAAGATTGATGAAATTCGCTTGAATAAGAAGATTGACGGTATTGCTGAAGTAAGGGACGAATCTGACCGTACAGGGCTTCAAATCGTTGTTGAATTGAAGAAAGAAGCCAACGCGGAAGGTATTCTAAATTACTTATTGAAAAACACAGATTTACAAGTCAACTATAACTTCAATATGGTAGCTATCGATGAACGCCGTCCAGTACAAGTAGGATTAAAAACAATTCTAACTTCGTATATCAACTTCCAAAAAGAAGTGATTACAAGACGTACACAGTATGATTTAAAGAAAGCGCAAGATCGTCTGCATATCGTAGACGGTTTGATGAAAGCTTTATCGATTTTAGACGAAGTGATTGCGTTAATCCGTAATAGTAAAGATAAAAAACATGCGAAAGAACGTTTAGTGGAGACTTATGACTTCACAATGATTCAAGCAGAAGCGATTGTAAGTTTACAATTATATCGTTTAACGAATACGGATATTACAATCCTTCAAAACGAGAAGCTTGATTTAAATGAGCAAATCGCGACATTCTTAAGTATCTTAAAATCTGAAAAGACACTTCTTCAAGTGATGAAGAGTGAATTACGAGATTTGAAGAAGAAATATGCAACTCCTCGTTTAACGCAAATTCAAGCGGAAATTGAAGAGATTAAGATTGAAACTGAAGTGTTAGTTACTGAAGAAGAAGTTTATGTGGTTGCTACTAAACAAGGGTACTTCAAACGTGTCAGCCCACGTTCGTTTGCTTCAAGCGCTCCAGAAGAAAATGGAATGCGTGAAGGCGATGAAGTGATTCTTTGCCAAAAAGCTTCTACATTAGATAACTTAATTCTATTTACTTCTAAAGGAAATTACTTACACTTACTAGTGCATGAAATTCCAGAAGCGAAATGGAAAGATGTTGGAAACCACTTAAGCCAGTCTATTTCTTTAGGTAGCAACGAAGTTATTTTAACTGGATTCATTAAAGCTAAAGATAGTGATGACTCTTATAAAGATTGGACAGTTGTCTTCTTTACAAAAGAGGGCTTAGTGAAACAAACATTATTCAATGAGTTTACAACGTACCGAGGATACAAGACTCGTACAAGTAACGCGATGAAACTTAAGACTACGACTGATGAAGTAGTGAAAGTAGTTGTGACAAATCCAGAAGGCTTAGAAGTATTTATAGTAACGCACTGTGGATTTGGCTTACGCTATGAATTAAACGAAATTCCAGTCGTTGGTACAGTAGCCAGCGGTGTGAAAGCAATCAACCTTCGTAAAGAAGATTTTGTTGCTGGAGCGATGGTTTACTCATTAGAACATAAAGTTGTTTCTGCATTCCTTACAACTCAACGTGGTGCTGTGAAACGATTCAATGTATTAGAAATCTCAATGCTTACACGTGCAAAACGTGGACTCATGGTTTTACGTGAATTGAAAACAAAACCACATCGTGTCGTATTCTTAGATGGAGAAATCACTTCAACTAGCGAATACACGATTGTTGCTGGAAATGGTGAAACTAAAGTTGTTAGACCAATGGATTTAACGCTTGTAGATCGTACAAGTAATGGTTCAGCGCTTTTAGGAGATACCGACCAAGAAGTGAAGGCTGTTTTAACAAACTTTGATTACAGTTCATTAACACAACAATAAAAAGACATAGAAAAGGACTTCCAAATGATTTTGGAAGTCCTTTTTGATTAGAATTTAATTTCAGTTGAATATTGAGAAGCTGCGTTCCAGAGCAGATACTCGGTTACACCGGCTTCTTTTAGAGCTTGAATCTCTTCACTAATGACATCAGCAGTATAAAGCTGATAATTTCCTTCACCAAGGAAGTCTGCCGTGAAGGCTTGAATCCAAGGTCTTGAGATAGGAGAAGGGTTTAATATCTTCACATATCCTTTTTCAATCACCATATAACGTTTCACGATTTCGTATGGATCTTTATCAGGATCTTTTACATCAAGCGCGTAATTAACCCAATGACTTGGGAAAATCATCGGAGAAATCACATCAACTTTATCCGCAATATTGACAAATTTTTGTCCGATACCACCGATTTTTGATTCAGTAATCGCATGCGCTAAAATATCCGCTGATAGATGAACACCATATGGTTGTAATTTTTCACGAATGAACGCTACAAAGTCTGTGATAGCAGCGATACGAGCTTCATCATCGTTTTTAATATGAGCGTAGTCACCTTTATCAAATACTAAGTCGTCAGATACTGTCTCGAATCCAAGAGGGAAACGAACGTAGTCTAACTGAATATCTTTAAATCCTGCTTTAGCAGCACCAATTGCGATTTCAGCAATATATTCCCAGTTTTCTTTTAGGAATGGATTTAAGAATGTTTCACCGTCATCCGTATACCACAGTTGGCCTAATGCGTTTCTGAATGAACGCTCAGGGTTTTCCTTTGGAACGTAACGGTCCCCAAAACATACAATACGCGCAATTGGATAGATTTGTTCTTGCTCAAGTCGTTTTAGAAGAGCAGTCGTATCCGTAACTTCATTGACGGTATGTTTTTTAACTAATGGATTATCTGTATCAAGAGGCATGGTAATTTGTCCATAACCATCACGTACATCGATAACTAATGAGTTAATTGGAGTAGACTTCACGAATTGAATCATGTTTTCTAAGTCTTGTCCTTTTGCACGGAAGGCTTGCAGGTAAACTCCTTTAACCCCGTCTGCAGGATATGGAATTGAAATTCCTGAATCATAAATATGCTCCTGTGGAATATTTGAAGGCATTCGTAGTAAACTATTGGTTCTTAAATTCAACTTACTATCAGCAGCATCTTGTGCGTTTGCAATCGGATAGAAAGCGAGTAGAGAACTAACGGAAGCTACAGCGAGCGCGCTTGTTAATAAAGTCTTCTTCTTCATAATGATTACTCACCCTTTCCGTTGTTCGCCAAACGAGCTTTTAGGATTCGAATTGGACGATCTAACTCACTGATAGGAGAATTAATCTCTTCGATAATTTGTTGACGCTCGTTAGCAGAGTTGTTCACTTCAATGATGAGTGATCTCAATTCATCGTTTGTTTGTTTTCCTCCAGAAATGCTAACGAAGAACTCAGCTTCTTTTTCTAATTGTTTTCGAGACATTTCAGAGTAGTTCTTTAAATGATTAACAATCGATTGAAGATTTGATACTACAATTTGAATTTCTGCTGAAGGGAGGTTCTTATCCTTCAAGTTACTTAGTCTAGTCGCATCATCTGATAAAACTTTGAGCGATTTTTGCATAGATTTCAACAATTGCTGACGTTCTTGAATATTGGTGAATACTTTACCCGTTTTCTTAGCGTAAGTAGTCATCGTGTAATCTTCTTGGATATCCGCTTCCCAATCTGATTGTAACGAATTTTCTAACGCTTGAATGTCATTTAATTGTTGAACGACAACAGGTAAGGTATCTTGTACTTCTTGAACAGTAGATTCGGCACTTTTCTTTGTATTACCGCAAGCTCCTAAAAATAAGAACCCAGCGCTAATCAAGAATACCTTGGCTGCTATTTTTTTCATAATACACTCCTTTTACAGTAATGCGTTTTCTTGTTGATATTATACGTGTATTTTGATGATTTTTCAATCTTTTGGTTGATTTTTAGGACTTTCTCCCCATTTTCAGTTAAATTTTACCCGTTTTTACCCCTTGAGTGGAAAAAAGTATTTCATTTTAACAAGATTTTCAGTTCGTTGACTATAAGTTGACTTCTTTGTACAATACTATTATTGAAAAGAAATGGAGAAGTGACATGTTTTTATATTTAATTTTAAGTGCTGTCTTAATTATTGCAGATCAATTAGTGAAATTATGGATTGTAAATAATTTTAACTTACATGATGGGATGGAATTCATTAATGGATTAGTCAGTATTTTATACGTTCGAAACACTGGGGCAGCATGGGGGATGTTTGAAGGGAAGATGTTCTTCTTCTACGCAATCACTGCTGTAGCTGTGGGGACACTTTTATACTTAATGTTTAAAGAAAAAGGGAAATCTAAATTGTTGTTAACAGCATATGCTTTTATTCTTGCAGGTGCTGTAGGAAACTTTATCGATCGCATTCGTTTGGGTTATGTAGTGGATATGTTTAAATTTGAATTTATCGACTTCCCAATTTTTAACGTTGCTGATATTTGTTTAACTTTCGGTGTAATTATCTTATTCTATTATGTAATTTTTAAAGAACAATCAAAATAGGAGAGCGTTATGACATCAGTATTTAAAGAATTAACACTTGATTTAGAAAAAACTGAACGATTAGATAAAGTCTTAACTGCCACGCTTGGTATTAGTAGAAGTACAATTCAAAGCTGGTTAAAGGCAGGGCTTGTATCTGTTAATGGTGAAGTGGTGAAATCCAATTATAAAGCACAAAATGGAGACGTAGTGACAATTCTTCAAAAAGAGGAAGAAGCTATTACCATTCAACCTGAGGATATTCCGCTAGATATCGTGTTTGAAGATGATTCATTAATTGTAGTGAATAAACCAAGTGGTATGGTTGTTCATCCGTCAAAAGGACACTATAGCGGAACTCTCGTGAACGCGTTGTTATATCATTCAAATAGTTTATCAGATAGCACAAGTGAAGAAATTTACCGTCCAGGTCTTGTTCACCGCATTGATAAGGATACAAGTGGTCTATTAGTGATTGCAAAGAATAATGACGTTCATCAAAAGTTAGTACAGCAGATTAGCGAAAATAAAATGAACCGTGAGTACATCGCCATTGTTGATGGTCATTTTGCCCACGAAACAGGTGTGATTGATGCTCCATTATCTCGTCATCAAACGAATCGTTTAAAACGAGTAGTAGAAAAGGGCGGAAAGAATGCTGTTACGCATTTTGAAGTGCTAGATGCATTTTCTGATTATTCACTAGTGTCTTGTCGTTTAGAAACAGGTCGTACTCATCAAATCAGAGCGCATATGGAATTTATTAAACATCCGATTGTCAATGATCCTTTGTATCATCCGAAAGGAAAACACACAACTGAATTTGGTCAATTTTTACACGCGAGAACACTTAGCTTTACACATCCAGTGACTGGAGAAGCGTTAAACTTCCAAGTGGAACCGCCAAAAGAGTTTGAGGATTTTATCCAATTGCATAAAGGACGTTTTTCAGAGTAGAGGAGACGACAATGAAAGAAGTTAGAATTATGGACGAAGGCGCCATCAGCAGAGCATTAACTAGAATTTCATATGAAATTATCGAGCAACAAAAAGATGTTTCGAACTTAGTTATCATTGGAATTAAAACTAGAGGAATTACTTTAGCAAAACGTGTTGCTGAAAAAATTTCGGCTCTTGAAAAGAAAAAAGTTCCAGTTGGTGAAGTGGATATCACATTATATCGTGACGACAGACATGATAGTGAAGAGACTGACGCCCCGGTTTTAAATGGAACGCATATTCCATTCGACATTAAAGGGAAGCAAGTTATTCTTGTAGATGATGTATTATTCACGGGAAGGACTGTAAGAGCTGCTTTAGATGCGATTATGGATGTTGATAGACCAAAAAGAATTAGTTTAGCGATTCTGATTGATAGAGGACACCGAGAGTTACCAATCCGTCCTGATTTTATTGGTAAGAATGTACCAACTTCTTTAGATGAAGTGATTCATGTTCGATTAACAGAAGATGATCATATAGAAGAAGTGATTATTGAAAAATAGTTTATACGATACCTTCTCATTCAATGAGAGGGTATCTTTATTTTAGGAATTAAAATGATCAAATCACATATTTTAGTCGTTTTTAAAACGTAAAAATACGAATTCTTCCTATATACATAACTATATTGCCAATTTCCAAACGTTCGTAAAGTAAACGCAAACAATCATAAAACTGATTATTCGATTACTTGTTTGTAAACGGTTGTAACCTAAAATTCTGTATACTATACTAATAGCATGAATTGGTACCGTAACTTATTAAATGATCATTTTCGTAAGACGTTATGATTTTATGATTGTTTAAGGCAAGACAGAAAAGGAGAATGATATAATGGCAATTCCTAATTTACAAGTTGCTTTGGACCACAATCGTATCGAAGATGCATTAAAGGATGCTCTTGCGGTTGGTAACGAAGTTGACATTATTGAAGCAGGAACAATTTTACTTTTAAACGAAGGAGACAAAGCGATTAAATGCTTACGCAGCGCTTTCCCTGATAAAGTAATCATTGCTGATACAAAATGTGCTGACGCTGGTACAACTGTTGCTAAAAACGTTGCACTTGCAGGAGCTGACTGGATGACAGTTATTTGCTGCGCAACTATCCCAACAATGGAAGCAGCTAACAAAGAAGTGAAATCTCTTCAAGTTGAATTATACGGAGATTGGACATTTGAACAAGCGCAACAATGGAGAGATGCTGGTATTGACCAAGCAATCTTCCACCAAAGCCGCGACGCTCTATTTGCAGGAGCTACTTGGACTGAATCTGATTTAAACAAAATCCGTCGTTTAATCGACATGGGATTCAAAGTTTCAGCAACAGGTGGCTTAACAAAAGACACATTAAAAGTGTTTGAAGGAATTCCAATTTACACATTCATCGCAGGACGTGGAATCTACGCTACTGAAAATCCAGCGCAATCTGCTCGTGAATTCAAAGAAGAAATCAAACGTATTTGGGGTTAATCCCAAGGAGGAAATACAATGGCAAATATCAAAGATGTAACAAAAGAATCTTGGATCTTATCAACTTTCCCAGAATGGGGAACTTGGTTAAACGAAGAAATCGAACGTGAAGAAGTTAAACCAGGAACATTCGCTATGTGGTGGTTAGGATGTACTGGTATCTGGTTAAAATCAGAAAAAAACACTAACATCTTATGCGACTTATGGTGTGGAACTGGTAAACGTAGCCACGGTAACGGAAAAATGAAAACTGGTCACCAAATGCAACGTATGAGTGGTTGCCAAAACTTACAACCAAACTTACGTACACAACCATTTGTAATCGATCCATTTGAAGTGAAAAACGTTGATGCTTTAGTAGTAACACACATTCACTCAGACCACTTAGACATTAACACAGCTGCTGCAGTTGCTAATAACTGTCCAGAAGCTAAATTCGTAGGACCACAAGAAGTAGTTAACACTTGGTTAGGTTGGGGAGTTCCTGCTGAACGTACAATCGTTGTACACCCAGGAGACTCAGTTAAAATCAAAGATATCGAAATCGTTGCTTTAGAAGCGTTTGACCGTACAGCTTTAGTAACAGCTAAAGACGGTGAAGTTCTTAAAGGTAAAATGCCTCAAGACATGGACGAAATCGCTGTTAACTACTTGTTCAAAACAAGTGGTGGTAACTTATATCACGCAGGAGATTCTCACTACTCAAACATGTTTGCTAAACATGGTAACGAACATGAAATCGATGTGTGCTTAGGCGCTTACGTTTAAAACACTCGTGGTATCACTGACAAGGTGACTTCAGTTGATATGTTACGTATTGCTGAATCATTAAACGCTAAAGTAGTTATCCCAGTTCACTATGACATTTGGGCTAACTTCCAAGCAGATCCAAAAGAAATTACAGAAATCTGGAAATTCAAGAAAGATCGCCTAGAATACAAATTCAAACCATTCATTTGGCAAGTTGGTGGTAAATATACTTACCCAACTGACAAAGATAAATTAGAATTTAACTTCTACCGTGGATTTGACGATGTATTCTCAATTGAGAATGACGTACCATTCCCATCATTCTTATAATATTGTCATTAAATAAATTTGGAGAGCCTAGAGCTTAACCCACTCTAGGCTTTACCAAAGTGTAATAATGAATACGATTTCTTAATAACACAAGGAGGAACATATGTTAAAAGAAATTATCGAAAATGGACGCTTTTCGTTCCAAAAAGGTTCTCTAACATGGGAAGATGCGATTAAAGTAGCTTGCCAACCTTTAGTAGAACAAAAGATCATTGAACCTGAATATCCAGGTTACATTATTAGTAATGTTCATGAATTTGGACCTTACATTGTAATTGCTCCAGAAATCTGTATCCCTCACGCTCAAGAAGGAAAAGGGGTAAATGATACTGCTGTAGCATTTATGAACATTGAAGAAGCTGTGGACTTTGGACCGGGTGCTGACTACAAACCACGTTTATTCTTCGTATTAGCATCAACTGATAATGAAAAACACTTAAACAACTTATCAGAGTTAGTGACATTATTAGATGATGAAACAATTATCAATGCGTTTGTTGAAGCGCGCTCAAAAGAGGACTTAGAAAAAATTTTAAAAGGAATAGGTGAATAATAATGGAATTTTTATTCAGTTTTTGGCAATTCTTCTATGCTAACATTTTTACTAAACCACAATACTTTGTTGGTTTAATCGTTTTAGTTGGTTACTTACTATTAGGTCGTAAATGGTACGATGCATTAGCAGGTTTTATTAAAGCAGTTGTTGGTTACATGATCTTAAACGTAGCCGCTGGTGGATTAGTTTCAAACTTCCGTCCAGTTTTAGCAGCTTTAGGGGATCGTTTCGGATTACAAGCTGCTGTTATTGACCCATACTTCGGTCAAGCTGCTGCAGAAGCTGCATTAAAATCAGCTGGTCATGCAACAGGTTTAACAGTACAAGTATTATTAGTTGCATTCTTAACTAACTTAGTATTAGTTATCTTCCGTAAATTAACTAAAGTTCGTACAGTATTCATCACTGGTCACATCATGGTGCAACAATCTGCTACAGCAACTTGGTTAATGGCTTTAGCTTTAGGTGATAACGTAAACCAATTACAATTTGTAATCTTATTGGGTATTGTATTAGGTGTATATTGGGCAGTAGCTGCAAACTTAACAGTAGAAGCTACACAAGAATTAACAGAAGGCGGCGGATTTGCAATTGGTCACCAACAAATGTTTGGGGTTTGGTTAGTTGACAAATTAGCTCCTAAATTCTCAGGTAAAAGCGACAAGAAGATTGAAGATCTTGAATTACCAGGTTTCTTATCAATCTTTAAAGAATCAATCGTTGCAACATCAATCTTAATGATTGTGTTCTTCGGTGCAATCTTATTAGTATTAGGTAAAGACTACTTAGTAGGCGTAAATGGACAAGAATTAACAGTTGCTGCTTCTAAATTCAAAATGACTACATTAAAAGCAACTGACGATTTCTTCTTCTACATTTTACAAACAGCATTAACATTCACTGTTTATGTTCAAATCTTACAATTAGGGGTTCGTTTATTCGTTGCTGAGTTATCAGAAGCGTTCCAAGGTATCTCTAACAAATTATTACCAGGTTCTATGCCAGCGGTTGACTGTGCTGCAGTTTACGGATTCGGTTCTCCAAACGCTGTAACAGTTGGTTTCTTATTCGGGGTATTAGGACAAATCGTAGCAATCTTAGGATTAATCGTATTCAAATCTCCAGTATTAATCATCACTGGATTCGTACCAGTATTCTTCGACAACGCTACATTCGCAGTATACGCTAACCATAAAGGTGGTTTACGTGCTGCTTCAGTCTTGACATTCTTATCAGGTGTGATCCAAGTATTAGGTGGAGCAATTGCCGCAGGTGCATTTGGTTTAGCTGCATACGGTGGATGGCATGGTAACTTTGACTGGGATACAATCTGGGTTGGATTCGGATTCTTAATGCAAAACTTCCAATACATTGGTTTAGGTATCGTATTATTAATCTTGTTAGTAATCCCTCAATTACAATACAGCAAGAACAAAGAACATTACTTCACTATTGCTGAAGACTATGAAACATACTTAGAGTCTAAGCAAAACTAATTTTAATAAGTAAAAGAATATAGTAAAATTAGGGTATCGGGTAGTGTTCTATCCGATACTCTAACAATATAAGGAGATGTAAAATATGAAAGTATTAGCAGCATGCGGAAGCGGAATGGGCTCAAGCCAAATTATCAAAATGAAATTAACTAACGTGTTCAGAAAATTAAATATTCCTTTGGAAGTTCACCACTGTGCAGTTTCTGAAGCAAAATCTTCAGCTAAAAACTATGATTTAGTAGTTATTTCATCAGCTTTATTAGAAGTATTTGATGGATTAGACTTACCAAACACTAAAATTGTAGGCTTACAAAACTTATTATCTGAAAAAGAAATGACTGAAAAAATTTCTGAAGCTTTAGGCCTATAAGAAGGGATTCTACAATGGCATACGAACAATTAAAAGAACGTGTATTTAAAGCGAACTTAGAGTTACCAAAACATGGATTAGTTATTTTTACATGGGGTAACGTTTCAGAGTACGACCGTGAAGCAGGGGTTATTGCCATCAAACCTTCAGGTGTTGACTATGATAAACTAACTGCTGATGATATCGTAATTGTGGATATCGACGGAAATAAAGTAGAAGGAGCTCTAAAACCTTCTTCAGACTTAGATACTCATTTAGAAATTTATCGTAATTTCAAAGATGTAAATGGGGTGGTGCATACTCACTCTCTATGGGCTACTACGATGGCTCAACAAGGACAAGAAATTCCAGCATTTGGTACAACACAAGGAGACTACTTCTACGGAACAATCCCTTGCACTCGTGAAATGACTGAAGCTGAAATTAAAGGTGCTTATGAGTTAGAAACAGGTAAAGTAATCGTTGAAACTTTCAAAGATAAAGATCCAAATGCGATTCCAGCTGTTTTAGTTTTCAACCACGGACCATTTGCATGGGGTAAAGACGCAATGGATGCAGTTCACAACATTACTGTATTAGAATACGTTGCAAACATGGCATGGCATAACTTTGCTTTAAATCCAAATATGAAGCCAATGTCACAAACAATTTTAGATAAACACTATTTAAGAAAACATGGAGCGAATGCTTACTATGGACAATAAAAAGTTTTATGAACTTGGTTTGTATGAAAAATCAATGCCAAACACACTTAGTTTCAGAGAAAAGTTAGAAACAGTGAAAGCAACTGGATTTGACTTTTTGGAGATCAGTATTGATGAAACTGATGAAAAATTAAGTCGTCTAGAATGGACAAAAGAAGAACGCCAACAATTAGTAAACGATATGTTTGAAATAGGTGTTCCGATTCGTTCAATGTGCTTAAGTGGCCACCGTAAATATCCATTTGGATCTCACGACGAAGCTACTCGCGCACGTAGTCTAGAAATCATGGAAAAAGCGATTCAATTAGCAGATGATTTAGGTGTTCGTGTAATCCAATTAGCTGGATACGATGTTTACTACGAAGAAGGAGATGCAGTAACATTAGATTACTTCATTCAAAACCTTAAGAAAGCTACTGAAATGGCTTCTCAAAAAGGAATTCTTCTTGGGTTCGAAACAATGGAAACTCCATTTATGAATACTGTAGAAAAATCTATGCGTTTTGTTGAATTGGTGAAATCACCATACTTACAAGTATATCCAGATTCAGGTAACTTAATGAACGCATCATTAGAACCTGGTGCAAAAAATGTATACGAAGATATTGAATTAGGAAGAGGGCACATTGTTGCTGCTCACCTAAAAGAAACAATTCCCGGACATTACCGTGAAATTCCATTTGGTACTGGCCAAATCGATTTCAAACGCATGGTTGATACATTCTTATCAATCGGAGTAAATCGTTTCACTGGTGAATTCTGGTACGTAGGTCAAGAAAACTGGTTAGAAGACATCAAGTTTGCCAACCAATTCTTAAGATCTCATTTTCCAAATAAATAATAAGATTGAAACCTTCCTACATTAGGGAGGTTTCTTTTTTTGGTCTTAAATACCGAACATTCGCGTTTTATAGTTCGTATTTCACACGCTTACATTGTTTTTTCGGTATTTGAAATATGTAAAATATATGAAAATACTCATATTTACATCGTTATGGGTTGTAATTTTCGTGTATGTCTTGTAAGATTATAAAAGGGGTTAAGAATATCTTAATTTCTAACTATATAACCGTATCTTAGGAGGATATTTTTTTATGAAAAAGTCTTTTTGGTCTAAATTAGCAATTGGTTTATCATCATTGGCGCTTTTAGCGGGGTGCTCAAGT
>CAUQUY010000022.1:0-18802 GCA_963521405.1 uncultured Streptococcus sp. | reverse complement strand
CCTTAGGTAAGTCAATTTGATTTAAAGTATCCAATACAAACTTAGTATCTTGTTTTGAACCAATTGTATACGCAAGGATTTCTCCATTATGTAAATCCATAATGGAAGATAAATATAATCGTTTAGGACCGAAAGGTAAATATGTGATATCAGTAGTCAACTTTTGCATAGGTTTGTCCGCTGTAAAATCCCTATTCAGAGCATTGCCAGTGATTGAGAAAGGTTTACCTATTTTGATAGCTTTTTTCGGTTTCACGGCACAATTCCAACCATTTTTCTGCATAATCCGCTGCACAACCTTATGGTTAACAATCTGATTTAATTCCTTCTGAATCAAATACTTAATCTTTCTGTACCCATAAATAAATTTGTTTTTCTTACAAATTTTACCAATAGTTTTCTCGATAACGGTTGGAGAAAAGTCTTTCTTTTTCCATCGGTAGTAAGTAGATATGGGTACATTAAGGCAAAAACAGATTAAATGAACTGTATATTTACCTTTCAATTCTTCCACTAATTTTACAACTGCTTGAGGCGACACTTCCTTTCCAATTCCTTGTATTTTTTTAATATTTCTAATTCAACTTCTTTTCTTCGTAATTCTAATTTTAATTGATCGATTTCAGAAAGTTTAGCCATTCCTTTTTCATAAGAATATTGTTTACCCACCTGTTGGTGGAAACGATGTGTTTCTCCATTTTTATACCATCTAAACCATGTTTCTACTTGAGTTTCATTTTTTATGTTTAACTCCTGCATTACTTGTTTTGTAGTATATCCCTGTAATTTCATTTCTACGGCTTTATTCTTTGTATCGACAGAATAAGCCACACGTTTTTTAACCATAAAAAGACACCTCCATGAGCATTTGATAATATTGTACCAAATCCAACTTGGAGGTGTTTTTATTTAATTCTCATTTACGGGGGTCAGTGCCATTTTTCTGCTAGCTTTTTTGTTTCCACTTATTAAAGCTTATAGAGTTATACGCAGTAGCTGATTGTCGTAAGCTTCATCATTCATGATTCGCTGATGCCTAATCAGCCTTACTCCCTTTTCGCCTAATGTTGCCTCATTTTTAGGCGATTAGAAAAAAAGTTAGGCGATTCTATCCGCCTCCCAGCACCTCCCCCTTCCCTCCGCCGGGATTCCAAATGCAATAATGCACTCACGGTTCGTTTGTTAACCTAATCCCGTTTTCATTGCCATTATATTCGCTTATTTAGAGGCACAAGAAAAGATGACGAAGAAACCTGCGGATGTTATACAAACCGTAACGTGTATAGCATTACATGCGAATAAGTTGGCGTTGGAATTTATTCCTTACGCCAACTTTGAGGCTGTAAAGGTGACAGACTCTTCGAGGCTCGAACCGGTGCAACGTTATGGTATGTATAACAAATATATCCGCAAGGTTTCGAAGTCATCTTTTCGGACCTTTGGTCCACTTGACCATCTCTTTTGTTACGAGTATAATTTCCCTTATGAAAAAAACAGCGATTAACTTAACAGACGGGCCGATTTTGCGATCCATTATTGCATTTGCAATCCCAATTATAATTTCAAACATATTCCAGCAACTATACAACACCGCGGACATCATGATTGTCGGGAGGTTCCTTGGACAGGATGCGCTGGCAGCAGTTGGAGCCACAGCCGCCATCTTTGAACTCATCGTCGGGTTCTCACTTGGAGTCGGCAACGGGATGGGCGTTATCATCGCACGCGCTATTACGGGGCCAATAACCATCGCCTCTTGAAACGTGCCGTTGGAGCAACTCTTGTCATCGGAGCCTTTCTCAGTCTTCTTGTGGCGATTATCGGAAGTTTCGGCATGTATCCTCTCCTTCAGTTCCTTGGAACGCCTGAGAGTATCATCGACCAGTCATATGAATATATCTCGATTGTCGTGATTGGTATTGCCGTGACCTTTGCATATAACCTCTGTGCGGGTCTGCTTCGTGCAGTTGGCGACAGCCAGGCAGCGCTCTACTTCCTGATTTTCTCAGCGGTCGTGAACGTGTTTTTAGACATCTTACTCATTACAACGTTCAACATGGGCGTTGCGGCAGCGGCGATTGCGACGATTATCGCACAGGGCTTGTCGGCCGTCCTCTGCTTTATTTATATTAAAAAACGAGCCAACTTCTTGATTCCAGCTAAGAGTGATTTCGTACGTGACGACGAATTATACATGGACTTACTCAGCCAAGGACTAGCCATGGGACTCATGTCGTCCATCGTATCGATTGGATCCGTGATGCTTCAATCTTCTATCAACGCACTCGGACCAGTCATCATCAGCGCGCAAACTTCGGCACGACGCATCTTCGCGTTCTCGACACTCCCATTCGCGGCGATTGCGGCAGCGATGACGACGTTCACTTCGCAAAACTTCGGGGCGAACAAACCGCACCGTATCGCGAAAGGCATTCGTCAAGGAAGTCTCGTAGCGTTCGGCTGGGCGATTCTGGTGTGCATCTTCTTATTTTTTGCTAGTCCTGCGTTAAATGAACTGATCTCTGGTTCGAGCGACCCTGTACTTCTGGACAACGCTGCACTTTACAACCGTATCGGGTCAGCGTTCTATATCCCGCTTGCGCTTCTATTGATTTTACGAAATAGTTTGCAAGGGCTAGGGCAAAAGGTAACGCCATTGGTTTCGAGCTTTATTGAGTTGGTGGGGAAAGTGCTTTTTGTCATCTTCATCATTCCGCACACTGGCTATCTTGGAGTTATTTTCTCTGAGCCGATCATCTGGTGTTTGATGGCGATCTATCTTTCATACGCCTTCTTACGTCATCCGCTTATTAAAAAAGTAAGGCATGAGATTTTTTAATAATAAAAGAGACAAAATAAAACCCTCGGCATATTCATAGTGTTAGGCGCCAAGGGCTTCTATGGACCTTCGCGGATATCTTCATAGTAAAGGAAATAACTGTACCGGCAAGAGCCTAGGTCTCTTTGCCTATCGAACTTCAAAGGGCGTCATGTTGATAAAATCAACTGACGCCCTAATTCATTTCGATTACACACGTTATTTCCATTACTATAGAATCCGGAAGGTCTTTCGAAGCCTATTTTTTATTTTCTTCTTTAATACAGATGACGAAAAAAGAAAGGATAATGCCCTCTAACGCTGATCATCGGTACAGAGAGAAACTTCAAGTTAGCCAGTGCTTCAAAAGGATGCTGTCGTAGAGAGTGTGCTACTGGAAGATTTTTAGGTGTTGTTGGATTTCTTTTTGGAAATCCACAACGCCTCTTTTTTTACCAAGATTTTGGCGTATAATGAAGGTGAATAAACAGAAAGCGGTGATGAGATGACACAAATTACAGAACAATTAAGACAGAAGTTTGTGGAGGTGTACGGCACGGAGCCTGAGGAGAGCTTTTTTGCTCCGGGGCGCGTGAATTTAATCGGGGAACATACCGACTATAATGGCGGGCACGTTTTTCCTTGCGCGATTACGCTGGGGACTTACGCGTGGGTGAAGCCACGGTCGGACAAGAAGCTCCGTCTCTATTCGGACAATTTTCCGAAGGATGGTATACGCGAGCTCGATATGACCGACCTGGCTTACAGGGACAGTGACTCGTGGGCGAACTATGTCAAGGGCGTTTTCGTGTACTTGGCGGACCTCGGCTTCGCTTTTCCGCACGGCATGGACATCGCATTTTACGGAAACATCCCGAACGGCTCGGGCCTCTCATCGTCAGCCTCATTCGAGCTGCTCGTGGGCGTCATCGCTCGCAAAGTATATACTCTAGACATCGACACGCTGGGTCTCGTGAAGGTTGGGAAACTTGTGGAAAATGACTTCATTGGTGTGAATTCAGGCATCATGGACCAGTTCGCTGTAGGGATGGGCAAGAAGGACCACGCCATCTTCCTCGACTGTGCAACGCTAGAGTATGAACTCCTTCCAGTCAAACTCGGCGACTATCGTATCGTGATTATGAACACGAATAAACGCCGCGAACTGGCCGATTCGAAATACAACGAACGCTTTGCCGAAACGCGCATTGCCTTGAAGGAACTACAAGAGCATGTGGCTATCGAAAGCTTGGGAGCCCTCACGATCGATCAGTTCGACGAGTTGAAGCATCACCTATCCAGCGAGCTCTTTGTGAAACGTGCTCGTCATGCCGTTAGTGAAAACGAACGGACGGTGCTTGCGACACGTGTCTTAAAAGAAGGCGACCTCGCCCACTTCGGACGTCTGATGAACGAGAGCCATCTCTCTACCGAACTCGACTACGAAGTAACCGGAAAGGAACTCGACACGCTGGTGCATACCGCTTGGGAACAAGCAGGCGTTCTTGGTGCTCGTATGACGGGTGCGGGATTTGGCGGCTGTGCCATCGCGCTGGTGCATAAGGACCATATCGATGCCTTCAAGGCCAATGTTGCCAAAGTTTATTCTGAAGAGATTGGCTACGCTCCAAGCTTCTACATCGCAGAAATCGCGGACGGCGCACATTAATACAAATAAGAAAAGAGACAAAATTATCCCCTCGGTATCTTCATAGTGTTGATGGTAAGGACACCAGGCCAAGCCTACGTCTTGGCTCCTACCAAGCTTCAAACTGACTCTACGGGTTTCACCCTAGAGTCAGTAATTCACTTTGGTTGTTCTACCTTACCATTCACACTATAGAACCGAGGGATTTTTGTCTCTTTTCAGTATTTCTACACTTTAAAAGGGAGTATCCACTACTGCGAGTTGGCAGGCGCTTCAAAGCACTTCTTTTTTTAAACAAGTAAACTAGTGGGTGCTTCCCTACTTTCCCCAGCAATAGTATAATGAACCTGAAAATGCAGAAAGCGGTGATGAGATGAGCAATTATTTAAAAGCAAATCAAGACAGATGGAACAAAGTAAACAATGACTATACTGCTCCCTTGACACATGAAGAATTAGAAGAAGCTAGAAAGAATCCAATTTCTGTTGCGTTAACGGTTGGGAAAAAGGTTCCGCAAGAATGGTTTGAAAAAGCCAACGGGAAAAAACTATTAGGGTTAGCTTGCGGCGGCGGGCAACAGGGTCCAGTGTTTGCTGCAAAGGGTTATGACGTCACCATAATGGATTTTTCGACATCACAATTACAAAAAGATGCGATGGTTGCTAAAAGGGAAGGCTTAACAATCAACACGGTTCAAGCCGATATGACAAAACCATTCCCATTCGAAGATGAAACTTTCGATATTATTTTCAATCCTGTTTCTAATGTATATATCGAAGACTTAGAAAACATGTATAAAGAAGCGGCTCGCGTATTGAAAAAAGGCGGACTGTTAATGGTCGGGTTCATGAATCCTTGGATATACATGTATGACGCTGACGTTGTATGGGACCACCCCGACGAGGAATTACTCTTAAAGTTCTCCATCCCTTTTAATTCAAGAGAACTTGAAAAGGAAGGCAAAATCACTATCAATCCAGAATACGGATATGAATTCAGCCACACCTTAGAAACTCAGATTCGAGGGCAATTGAAAAACGGCCTCGCGATGATTGATTTTTACGAATCCTGCGACAAAAGACATCGATTATCCCGTTATGGCAATGACTATATTGCTACACTCTGCGTCAAACTATAATGTGATAGAACAAATAAGAAAAGGCTAAGCGACAGTCTCGCTTAGCCTTATTTTTCTGGTTGAAAATATCAAAACACCTATTCACCACCTGCTTGTGAAGTGTTATACTTATGGTAGGCAACTAGCCTCGTAAGGAGGTGAGGTTTTAGTGGAAATATTCACTTTATATTTCCTTGCACCACTACATGTGGGACTAATTTTAATATTAGTAGAGTATTTGCTTAACTCTAGCAAGAAAAAATAGTTGTCTTAGCACCAGAACGTTAGATATCGTTTAACGAAAAAAAGAGCATTGGATCTAGACCATCCAATGCTCTTTCTGGCTTTAGTGCTTTGAAATATTCACTTTATTTCTTGCACCTTTAATATACCATAAATTTCTTTAATGTCAAGGTGCACTCCATTCAAGGTAAAAGAACGGTGAGATTCCACTCATACATGAAAAAGGTGAGGCAGTTAAAAAAAAGACAAAAGGCCCTCGGTTCTATAGTGTGAATGGTAAGAAGAGCAACCAATGTGAATTACTGACTCTAGGGTGAAACCCGTAGAGTCAGTTTGAAGCTTGGTAGGAGCCAAGACTTAGGCTTGGCCCGGCGCCTTACCATCAACACTATGAAGATACCGAGGGTTATTTTTTGTCTTTTTTATTAACTTTGAACCGACACAACTTCGAGCTCGCCCTTTTCGTTCTGAAGAACTTTAAACATAATGTCGTCGCCTTCTTTCAGCCCGTCTCGGTGCTTCGAGTCCATCAACAGCGTGCCGAAGCATTGGTTGCCTTCCACGCGTGAGATGCGGACCCATAAGCGTTCAGGATCCTTCGTCTTGTCTTCGTAGTACACCGCTACACCAAAGTCATCGGGATGCTCGCGTCGGCGGAATTGGTCGAGTCCTTGGAAGGTACGTGTCTCTTCTTTTTCCTTGCTCTTTGTGTCATACACTTCAGCAATGACGCGTCTTGCACGATCAACGATATACGGATCGACTTCAATCCATCTCATCGAACAGAACTCGCAGTCATCGAGGTTGGCTAGACGAATAAGATACATCGTCTCTTCTGGGATAAGGCGCATGTCGAGCGTCGATTCCCCTTCTTTTGCGATCCATAGCGGTTGGAATGAAACGCCGGCCTCTTCGTCGATATATCCGTAGAGGACGAGCCCCGTGTCGCCTGGTTTAGCCACTTCTGGCATCACGTCTTCGATGAGCGCTGCGCAGCGAATATACACGAGTTCATGGTAGAAACTTCTAAACGATGCCTCTTTGACCGGTCGCATTTGTTGCGCTATCGGGATTTCATTTGAAAATAGCTTTCCTTTCATATCGACTCCGATTGGAAATCCACAGCGTTCTAGCCAATCTTCACTCGTCACTTCCGGAATCGGTTCGGCGTGGGCCTTGGAGGCGAAACGCTCTCTGCTATCGGCCACGATGTCCACCGGCAGATCCAGATTCACATGCTCCATCCATTTCCAACGATAATCGCCCGGCAAATGCAAAAGCAGAATCTGCGTCTTGCCTTCATGCTCGTAAATGTCCAGCACCTTAAAGTGGCTGTCGCGGTTGGCAATACATAATCCCCAGTTGGTTCCATGTTCTGCATAAGATAAATCCATCATATGATTCGATAAAATACTATAGCGATGCGTCGTTACCATTCCTCCAACACGACACGTCGCATCGGTAAAAGCAGGATTGCGAACGACCGCTCCGATTTGGTAACAAGCCGCTTCTTCCGGCGTTAGGTTGATGTCTCTAGCAAAAAGCTGCAATCCTGGCAGCATCTCATTCATTAGTTGTTCGAGTTGTTGTATTTCTGTCATTCTACTTCTCCTGTCTTACCACAATGCACGTTCTAGTGTGTCGTTCTCGTACGGTTGGAGGTTCACGATGCTCGACTTGATCGTTCCATCCGCGTTCTTTTTCGTCTGTGGCTCTGATTCGCCGATTAACAGCACATTGATTCCTTCTTTTTTGGCAAATACGATGACCGTCGTCCCTGATTCGGACACATAACACTCCACGATTTCATATGGGACGCCTCCTGATTGGAAGGTCAGTCCTCCCCACTTGAAGTTCGCCTTCTTGCCAGATACCGTTGCATATTTGAAAAGCTGGTCTGGAACGGCTAAATCATAGTACTCACGCTGGGTCGCTGGACTCGTGCGCTCATAGATTTCGCCTCTTTTACGCGCGTAAATGGCCATCGCATCCGCAATCGATGGATTCGCAGAAGCCTCCGCCGTCGCTTTCCATGTCGCGTTATCGGTAAAGCCTTTTAGTAAATCAGCGTCTTTCACGATTTGGAACGCTGCTTTTGCAAGTGTCTCACGCGTCACATTTGTCGCATGAAGAACGATTGGCTCACCGTCTTCGTACCCAAAGAGGAACGCCTCTTTCTTCGTAGCGTCCAGATACGCCTCCACCACGATTACATCGTAGTCGTTTGAGGCCACAACGCCCATCATATTCCATTTGATTTTCTCGCCATCAAGCGTCGCCCCGTCCATTTGAATCGCTTCGTGCAAGGCCTCGAAGTGTTGCCCAGTCGACGCATTCCAACGCTTCATGAAGTCGCTAAATCCGGTCGCATTAAACCGAACCAAGAGCTCCAAGTCCGAATAGGCATTGTCGATGTCATCCTTGTCGCTTGGATACTGCGCAAACATCTCGTCACGCACCTTCTTGGCCGCGGCTAAGCCTTCTGTGATATCGGCATCCTTGGCCGCTACATTATACGCCAGTTGCAACATCTCAAAATACGTCGCGTGCTCAGTCTGGGCTACCGTTGTCTGCGCCACCGTGGTCGCTTGAACCGTTGTCGTTGCCTGGGTTGTCACTGCCTCTTCAGGCTTTTTGTTACAAGCCGCCAGCGCCAATACACAAAGCGCTGATGCAAATAATTGTCTACCTTTCATACTCTCTCCTCCAATCATGAAAACCTTCTCTATTCATGCTTATTATAGCATAGGTGGGCTAAAAAGACTGTAAGACTTATCAATAAATTAAAACTCAAGCATTATACTTAATCTATCATCAGCTAGGTCATCTTTTCCCTATGAAAGAAGGAAAAAGAAATGAACTCAAAACAAAATACTAAACACGAACTGTTTCATGAATACTACAATCGTTGGATTCATATTTATAAAGAAGGTGCCATTCGAAATGTAACAATGGAGAAGTATAAAATGACACAACTCTGGTTAAAACGTCTAATTCCAACTCTTGAAATTTGCCAACTCACTCGTACCACTTATCAGCAACTTTTAAACGATTATGCAGAAGTCCATGAAAAACAAACAACGATGGACTTCCATCATCAATTAAAAGCAGCCATATTAGACGCTATCGACGAAGGGTGGATTAAGCGTGATCCTACCAGGAAGGCAATCATCAAAGGAAAGCATGCTCGAAATAAGAAACAAAAATTCCTCAATCAATTTGAAGTTCATAAACTGCTCTCCGATTTAACACTTGGCACTACCCTTGATTGGGACTGGCTTATCTATCTCATAGCTAAAACTGGAATGAGATTTTCTGAAGCGTTGGGATTAACCCCAAAAGACTTTGATTTTATGCATCAAACGATTTCTATTAACAAAACATGGGATTATAAAAATAGCACGGGGTTTTTGCCAACAAAAAATTTCACTTCGAACCGAAAAATTCAAATCGACTGGCAAACAGTCATTCAGTTTACGGAATTACTCCGTGGTCTTCCAGAAGGCGAACCTATATTTGTCCATGGAAAAGTTTGGAATTCTACTCCAAATAAACGCCTAGAGCGACATTGCATCCATTGTGGCATTCCTATTATTACCATCCACGGACTTCGGCATACTCACGCCTCTCTTTTACTATTCTCTGGTGTTTCAATCGCAAGCGTGGCCAGAAGACTAGGCCACGCCAGTATGACAACAACTCAAAAAACATACCTACACATTATTGCAGAGCTAGAAAATAAGGATATTGACCTTGTAATGCGTTCCCTAGCAGAACTAAGCAGCTGATAATCCAATAATTCTCGATGACCTACGCTGATGAAGAGTAATGAGATTGTTAACTCCTGCTAAGATTTCAGCAATTACTTTTTGTTCCCGCTTTTCTGGAACATTAAACTTCAATGTTAAGAAATCTTCAAATCCAATACTTCTTCCGTCCCGAATACCGTATGTAACTTTTTCAAGTCTTCTAATAAAATCTTTTGATGAGAATACATATTTCCAAAATTCTGGTATATGTTTATCGAATTCTTTAAAATCAAAAACTGTATACGCAGGAGAGGTAATTCCTTCAACCTCTGAATATGCAAATCCGCCTTGAAATGAACGAAGATGTATTACAAATTGTCCAGGCATCACACGTTTATAACCAGATTTATTTTTCTCATCATAGTGAATATTAATTCCATTTTCATCTCGACGAACCATCCCTTTATCTTGTGTTGCTGATAAAACTGGTAAATCCGGATATCCTTTATCCACCCAAGAAACAAATAATCGTTTGGCTTTACGCTGTTCCCAAACGTATGCTTTATTTCTATTCACAAACAAAAAAGTAGAGGTTTTCGCCTCTACTCTTCGTAATTATTTACTACCAAACAACTTTCTGAATTCTTCTAGCTCAGATTGTGCTTCAGGAGTAGTTCCCACTAAATCATCCAACATACTCATCAATGATTTTGTAGTTTCATCAATGTTTGTTTGTATATCATTTAACTCTTTAGCAATATCTGTTAACGGAACGACTTCTTCTTCCTCAAACGTATCTACATAACGAGGAATATTTAAGTTGTAATCATTCTCTTTGATTTCTTCAATCGTTGCTACATGCGCATACTTGTCAACATCTTCACGATTATGATAAGTTTCAACAATCTTGTTGATGTTTTCTTCAGATAGTGTATTTTTATTCTTTCCTTTTTCAAATTCTTTCGAAGCATCGATAAATAAGACATCTTTTCTCTCTCCACGTGCTTCACGACCTTTGAATACTAAAACTACTGTCGGAATGCTTGTACCATAGAATAAGTTCGCTGGTAGCCCAATTACGGCATCAAGTAAATTTTCTTTCAAAATATTCTCACGAATTTTTCCTTCAGAAGCCCCTCGGAATAAGACACCGTGCGGTAATACAATTGCCATTGTTCCCTTTTCATCCAAATGATGTAACCCATGTAACACAAATGCATAGTCTGCTTTAGAAGCTGGTGCAACACCGAACCCTTTGAAACGTACATCCTTTTCACGGTCAATATTCTTAATATCCCAATTTTGTGAATATGGCGGATTTGCTACTACCGCATCAAATTTCTTCGGAACCTCAATTCCGTTCTGAGTAGCAAACGGCCAGTCTCTATCTAATGTATCTGCTCTTTTTAGATTCATATTGGCATATGAAACGCCATGCATCATCAAATTCATGCGAGCAAGGTTATAAGTTGTTGTATTAAGCTCTTGTCCATAAAATTCTACTTTTGAAATGTCTCTTCCAGAGAATACTCTTTGTACCGTTAATAATAACGAACCCGACCCCATCGTTGGGTCATATACTCGGAATTGCGTTTCATGTTTATCAACATGATCCGTCACTAAACGAGCTAAAATTTGGCTCACTTCATGAGGCGTATAGAATTCTCCACCTTTTTTCCCTGCATTAGCTGCGAATTGACCAATCAAGTATTCGTAAACATCTCCAAGAATGTCATGCCCTGATTCATCTTTAAAATCGAATTCGTTAATCATCAGTACAATATCGTTCAAAGCTTTTGCGCGTTCATTTGTCCCAGAACCTAGGCGAGTATCTCCTAAGTTCACGTCAAAGAAGACATTTGCAAATTCTTGTTCTGAATCTGTATTTCGTTTCGCATGTTTATGAAAGGCCTCAAACATATCTTGGAAATCACTGGCTTTGATTTTGTGATTTTCAATACTGTCGACAATAGCATTCCACGTAAACTGAGGTTCAATCACATACCCAAGGCTTCTAGCAATATCTTCATAATATTCTTCTATATCTTTTGGATTTTGATAAAAATCTTCTAATCCATTATCACGGAGATACTCATCTTGATGCTCAGATAAATAACGATAGAACATAAATGGGAGGATATAGTTTTTATACTCACTTGCATCCATTGTTCCACGTAATTTATTAGCCATCTCCCAAAGCTTCGATGTAATTTCGGTTGTTTTCGTCATTTTATTCTCTCCTTTTTTATACAAACATCTGTTGTAGTAGTGTTTTCTTCATATTCTTTAACCCATCAAGCTTACGCTGATGAAGGGTAATAAGGTTATCTATAGTCTCAAAAAATATACCTATCGTTTTTTGTTCCTCAATATTTGGAATACAAACTTGTGTACTGCTAACTAATTCTTTATTTAAATTATTCACAGTACTCCCTGCTGCTAACCCCTTATATTGTTGGAGCATTTGCGGAGTTCCAAGCAAGTTACACAAGAATATTAAATCAAAATAATTATTTTTATCCCTTAAAAGTAACCAACCGTCATGAATACACCCCTTAATTGCCATTATATACGGTTTCCCAAAACTCATTGAGTTAGATAAAATTAAATCCCCAGGGTAAACTTCTCTAGTTTTCGAGAGCCCTTCTGGCCTAATTTTTTCTGACGTACTAGTAATATAATTGCCTTGATTGGGTGCATCACCAATTTTAACCCAATTTAATCCATCGGACGAAGTAGTTATATACTCTTCAATCGGTCTTGGAGATCCACCTCTTTCTATTTGAATAATATTACCAAACTTCCGCTGTTCCCAAGCGTCAGTAAATTCTTTAAAACGAATTTCCGGAACATCTTCTCCATTTTTTGGAAACATTTTTGAAAGTAGTGTTTTTTTCATCGATTTTAAAGCATCATACTTACGCTGATGAAGAGTAATGAGATTATCCAAGGAAATGAAGAAGTCACCTAATTTGTCTGCTTCTTTTTTCTGAGTATTTGAAATACTAAACAATTTCATATCTGAAGCTAATATATGTTTGATTGTGTTACCAGTAGTTATGCTATCAATCTTATTTCTCACGCTTTCTGTTTGAAATTGAAAATTAATAAAATACGGGTTGGTTTCGATTTTATACTCCTGAAACATTATTAAAGCATGAGCTGCAGAATTATTTAAGTATTCTGGTATTACCGCACTATGTCCGACGTGACCAGACTGAACCATTACAATATCACCAGTTTTCAACCACTTATCTTTTTGATTTTGATAAAACTCCTCATTTATAAACACTTCTGTATCATGGTTTATTTTTCCATGTTTAACATTGTTCGATTCAATGTAAAAATGTCCCCCTTGATTTTTCTCAACATAATAGGGTGTTGAAGTACCTACAAAAGCATTTCTAATCTTTAAAAAGATTTCTTCAAGTCTACGCTGTTCCCAAGCGTCTTCATACCCTCTAAATCTTAACTTGGGTATATTTTTCTTTACTTCTCCCACTCTATTCACCTCTCTTAATGTCATCTGCAAGTTTGTAGATTGCTTTTCTGAATTCATTTCGATACTTAATCCAAGATAACTCAGCAATATCAGGTTCTGCTAATTCTTGGTAATCCGCACGTGCTGCGTTTAAGATTGCTGAAATTTCCCCTTGTTTATCCAAGTCATCTTGTCCAATCGAATGCTTCTCGATTAAGGCTAACAAGTCTTTTACCAATGTACTGTTATCAAGTCCCCATTTGCGAACAAACTCAGCTACTTCACGTGTGTTTGATTTTGTTACCGCTCGTTCTCTCGCACGATCCATCGCGTCCACAGTTCTTGGTGCAGGATAACTATCAAATACAAAGTCTCCACTATAGATAGCTTCCACAAATCGACGCATTTTTTCTTTTTCTTCTTCGTTGTCAGACTTAGCAATTTCGACATTGATTTCGATTCTTGTAGCTTCAGCCTCTTCGTTTTGATGAGCATGAATTTCATCTGCCATTTTCGCAATCAAGTCTACTAAGTAATCATAATTGATTCTCACTTCATTAATTTGTACCATTGATAATTCAATATGAGAAATATCAACTTCTTCAATTTCAGCCATAAGTCGTTTTAACTCATCTGCAATCACTACTGTTAATTTAATTTCTTCCTCCGGAGTCATTCCAATACGGTCGTAGAATTCTTCAGGTGCATCATATGCGGAGACGCGATTCCCCTCTTCATCTACGGTATATTGTTTTAACTGAGTCATTAATCTGTTGTAATTTTTTAACTTCTCAAATAAGTCATTCTGGTCTTCTTCGCTAGGTGGAATTCTATCAAAGTTATCTGTTAAATCTCTTAACTCATCGACTAATTCTTTCATATCATTTACTGCAACACTAAATGGTTTAGAAATGATTTTATCCTTTGTATTCCCATCAATCAGTTCATCTAAGTCAAGTTGCTCATCAGCCGAGTGTCTATCCGAATAAATCGCAAACGCCTTATTCATTTCATATTCATTTTGTTTTGGCCAACGATAATTTACAATGTTCCCCCAAGGTTTAGCTACACTGTCATGAACACGGTTTGTTCGAGAGTATGCTTGAATCAGATTTCCACCCTTCAACGTTCTATCCACATATAAAGTATTCAACTCTGGTGCATCAAACCCTGTTAATAGTTGATCAACAACAATTACTAAATCCAAATAATTTCTATCATCAGCAGTTTTATTTAATCTTCTAGCTAAATCTTCAGAGTAAGCTTTTAGCGTTGTTCGATCAAACCTTGCTCCAAACATTTCATAATATGAATCAAGTGCACGATCAAGACTTTCATTCGTTTGCAACTGACTATCACTATTTGACGTATCCGCCGAGAAGATGATTGCAATCTTCAACGGTCTTTCTTCTAACTTTTGATTTTCCTCCATAAACTTATCAAAGTATTCCATCGCACGCGGGATTGAAGGTTTATTACCACCTACGTGTACTGTAAACAATGCATTATATTTATAATTATTCGATTTTTCTTTCCAATTGTACAAGACATCTTGAACGACTAATTCCACGTGTAAAGGATCCGTATCATACACGCTAGCGCGAATCATATCATCGATATCTTCCTCTGAAGGATTTTCCATCGGTTCAATCGTTTCTTTGAATTCAACGTTAAATCCTAGAACATTATGATCAGCAATCGCGTGCTTAATCGTATATGCGTGAAGCAGACTTCCAAAGACTTCTTTTGTCTTCTGCCCTTCAAAACGAGGCGTTCCAGTGTACCCTACCCAAGCAGCATTCGGAATGGCTTTACGAATACTTTGTAGCATTCCTTCTGTATCCGAACCATCTCCTGTTGAACGGTGAGCTTCATCGACAATAAATAAAATATTATGGTTTAAAGGTTTGAATGAATCTCTTGATACAAAACGGGCCATCTTCTGAATACTGGTCACGATAATATTCTTGTCGCTTTTTCTTGTTAATTTTGTCTTCAAATCAGACACATTGGCTGTATCGTTGACAACTCCTGATTCCCCTTCTCCTCTAGAGAGTGGGTCATAGGCTTGATAAGCATCAACCGTTTGTCTAGTTAAAGCGATTCGGTCCACTAAGAATACTACCTTATGAACGTGTGGAAGACGGCTTGCTAACCACGCTGTTTTAAAACTTGTGATTGTCTTGCCCGATCCCGTTGTGTGCCATACATAGCCAAGTCTGCCATCATCATATTTAAAGTCATATTGAGCGACTTTTTCAAGCACTCTTTTCGTTGCATAAACTTGGTAAGGACGCATCACTTTAATACTTTCCTTGTTCTTCGTACCATCTAAAACCATGTATCGAGTAGACAAATCATGTGCCATTGGAATCGACAATACTTTATCTGCAAAAACCATCCAGTTATTGATTGGTTTTGTACTTTCCTCATCTTGCCACTTGAAAGCAAAAGCCTTGTTGAATTTGTCTCTAGTTGTATTGGCCATATACTTAATTTCATTTGGCGTCATGGCAATTAAAATCTGTACTGTTGAGAAGATGCCGCTATACTGGCGCTCCGCAATATATTGTTCCATCTGATTTAGCGCTTCATTTGCAGGACGCATCGCACTTTTCAATTCGATTTGAATAATTGGTAATCCATTGATTAATAACGTCACATCAAAACGTCTATTCGGTTTCCCTGGAATCACCTTTTCACGTTCAATTTGGTTCACCACTTGATAAACAGTATTTCCACCGCCTACTTGTGCTTGGTCAAAAACTGTTAAGAAGACATGTTCCCCATTATCTAAGTCCACTTCAACTTGGCTGACACCATTGACTCCATACAGAAATTGTCCAGCTTTATACGGAGTTTCCAATTGGTTAATAACTCTTTTCACCTGATTAAATTCAGCGGTCGAAAGTTCTTTGTCTAATCTTCCTCTATTATTTTGTTCAAGAATACGTTTAAAGTTATTCCATAAAGCTTCTGTATTTTTAATGTCAGGACGATATTCCCATTGTTTTGTCCCACCGATTTTTGTAAGATAATCGATTACCTTATCTTCAAAGATTAATTCGCTTTTATTGAATTCATCCACCATCATCTAATCCCCTTGTAATGTTTTTTCTAAAATTTGTGTTGAAAACTGCTCTAATAAATCTGAATACCTAATTAATTCTCCTTGTAATTTTAAAGTTTTACTATATGCCTCCCCAATTTTCTTTTGCTTTTCCAAAGGAATTACAGGGATTTTCAGTTCACCTAAGGCCTTTGTCGAAAGCTTTTGAAGTACATTTCCTTGTTGCTCCCTCTCTTTTTGTCGTTGTATAGATTGATTACTGTTAAATAGATATAAAAAGTAGTTCTTATCGAGTGTCTTCTTTTTAAATTCTACTTTTGTAAAATTCAACGGAATCACCTTACCAGCATTACTCTTCCCAATCATCACAGCCTTTTGCTGAATATTGCTGATAACAATGTCCCCTTCTTTAAGTGTCTGTTTCCCAAAGTCCGATGGATTTTCTTCAATCTCGTATCCATCCAAATGATTAAAATCATTATTAAAGTCACTCTGCTCGTAATAGACTATCTCGTCCCTTTGTTTATTAGCACGCGTCGGATTAACGCCAGACAAAAACGTTACATAATCTGAAAGTCTTCTATCCATGGCTCTTCCCCACCTTCTTTTCTTGTAAATTTTCTCTCATGTACTTCAAAATAGAAGCTTTTGGCTTTTTAAATTTCCCTTTTAAAAAACTGTCTATAAGAGTATAAAATAGAATGATGATTCCTAAAATTACAGTATTAATCAGAACTGGATCCGCAATTTCACTTGGGATATTCGTTCTAGTTAACCAATTATAAACGTTAAGAATCATATTTTTTAGCCATTCCTTGATTCCACTTGGCAACAAAAGTTTAATCATAAATATCACATTCACAGAAAATGTTATCAGATAAGAAAATGCTAAGAATCTTGTCTTGTTAGCTTTCATATATCTTTTAATCGTAATCATGTCATATTTTGAATAATGATTTTTTAAATAATCAAAAAAATTATCAGATAGTATATACTGCGCAACAAAGAGTATACCTACAGAACCGAATAGCAAATTAATAAAATGTGTATTATTTAATAGCGCGATAAATGCTATACCCAAAAATATAAGTAAGTATCCGGTTTTTCGTTTAAAATATACCATTATGAGGCATACAAAAGTTTCTAACGCAAGAATGCCCATCAATATAACCTCAATATAGCCAATATATACTGCTATCTTCTGTAGATTAAATGCATCAATCGCTATAATCATAGCAAATTCTAGCAATATAAGAGTAATGACCTTCATTCCCCATTTCCATATAATTTCTTCATACGAATCTGATTTATAATAATCAAATGACGCCTTATTCTTGTATATATTAACAATATAGATAATCGCTACTAGAAAAATATAACAGATACTTGTTATTACTGAAAATCTATCAACTATTTTGTTAGTTCTAAGGCAACTATATAGAATTATTGCTAATATCCCCATAATTGATAAAAGATTATCTTTCAGAATCCGTGCCAACCAGCGCATATATGACCTCCTTTTTAGCAAAAAGTAATTATTTATTATTACCACAAAATCATGATAACGCACCCAAAAGAATAAGTCAACGATTTTTTGTAATAATTTATTATTATTTGTTTAAACTTCGTTAATCTACTCTTTTGCTTTGAATTTTTACAAAAATAAGGTTATGCCTCTAGATTAACTCTAGAAACCACAACCCTTTATTTTGAATATAAGTAGCTACCATTCTAATTTTAATTCTCATCATAGCCGAACACATCTACTCTGCACGTCTTATAATAAGCATCTTTTTTAGTTGCATATAATAGTACACCTTCGTTTTCAAATAGGTTAGATACACTAATTTTATCCATTGCTACTTCAGCGACAATTTTCTTTAATTCATCTTGAGGTCGTGCAATAATAAGGCGTTTTGTTTCTCCATTACTTCCTTTGAAAACTAAATATAGTTTTTTATCAACAATTGTTTCATGTCCCATATTTTCCCTCCTCATTTATTTTGGTAGTCATTTTGCCCTACACTAATAAGAATATATTTAGAGGTTAAATAGCTATGTACTAAAAAAGAAATTTTTCTTAAATTATTTCCGAGTCTTTTTAACTTTAATTTCTAACTTATACCCACATCTTTCAGCAATATCCAATAAAGTGAGTATTGTTGGGTTGTGATCTCCACTTTGCAGTCTTGAAATGTGAGAATTCGGCAGTTCAACTTCTCTCGCAAAGTCTTCTAAAGCTAATCCACTATCATTTTGAAGCTTTACCATCTGCAGCGCTACTCTTTGCAAAAACATAGTCTTTTCAAGATCTTTATCAAAATTCGGGTATTCCGATACGAACTTTTTTAGTTTGGAAGTTAGATACGTACTCATCGTCTGTTTCCTCCTTTTTCTTTTTGCATATTACAACCTCTAAATAACTTTTCCCCTTATAATGTACTCCCCATTTTTGAATCATTTCATCAGTTACACCATCTTCTTCTAACATTTTTAGCATTGCAGCTAATTTCACCATCTCATCATAATCGTAACTATCTAACCGATCCACCAATTCTTTTGATGCTATGAACTTTCGCTTCATATGCTTCACCTCCCTATTCTAAAATTAACATATATGTTAATTTGTACTGACCCCAAAAAGTTAGACAATTAATTTAAGTAAAGGATTTAGTT
>CAUQUY010000021.1:0-20606 GCA_963521405.1 uncultured Streptococcus sp. | reverse complement strand
GTTTTATCAGCCATTGTTTATTGAAACAAAATAGCGGGATACCGGAGAAAGCCTTTAAGTCTTTCTCTTTCGAAGCCTCAAACAAGCCGTAATGGATAAAATCCATAACGGCTTTTGATTCGCATTCGATATGATTCCCCGCTATGGTTTCAATAAATGTCTAATAAGCGAATTCTCTTTTTAATAGATAACGCAATACCATAATCGCCTTCTTGGCTTAAACTCTACTCGAGGAGAGAGTTTGGAAGTTCTATTCTCGACAAGGGGCAAGAGAGAAGGGATAGATTGTGTGCGTTTCAGGAGGGAAGTAGATGTAACATTTTTGTTACGTAACATAATTGTTACATCTTAAAGTGAGAGTGGAAATTAACAAATATGTTAATTTTAGGCATAAAAAAACAGCCTTGCAAGAAGCAAAGCTGTTTTAAATGTTATTTATATGTGTCTTCAAGTTTTGCCATGAATGCGCCAAGCCATGTACCGAATCCTAACATTACAACGCAAGCTAGGTATTGAACGATGTCAAATCCAGCGTAGTTTGTTGGGATAATCATTACAGTTGAAGCAAGCACGATTCCGAAAATAAAGTGGAATAATTGTGGATAAGCTTTCTTGAAAATGTAGTGTACGAGTTTTGAGAAGAGCGCTAATGTTACAAGTCCACCCAACGCGATTGGAAGGATTACGCTCATGTCTAATGTTTTAAAACCATCTGACATTTGTTTGTACATTCCCATGTATACGATGAAGTTTGATGGGCTAAGTCCAGGAACGATAATTCCAAGAGCGATTAATCCACCGGCAATCATCCAAGTGAAGAAGTTTGCTTCCACGCTACCGCCGATTGCATTTTCACCTAAATAAAGAAGTACGCATCCGCCAATAAATGAAGCAAGTAGAATGAGAATGTCACGTGCTGAGCGACCTTCTTTTCCAGCTTCTTTCCAAAGAGCAGGGATTGTTCCGACGATACATCCGATGAAGAACCAAAGGATGATTGTTTCAAAGTTACCAAGTAAGTAACTTACGCCGAATGATAGAACTACGATACCTGCAAGAGCACCGATTCCGACTGGTAAGAAGAATAATACGTTCTTCTTGAAGTCTTTTGTGACATTTGCTAGGAAAGCAATCATGCGTTCATAAAGTCCAAAGATAGCAGCAAGTGCACCACCGCTGACACCTGGGAGGATAAATCCTGACCCGATGAACATTCCCTTAATGAATCGTAAGAACCAGTCATTTTTCTTTTGTTTATCTAATTGATGTTGAGTTGATCTTTGTTCCATAGTACCTCCAATAAATAATTCTGTCTTCTATTATACTGTAATTTGAAAGATGAGCAAGTAATGTTAAGTCTCTTAAAGAAATCTTTCCATTCATTGCGTGTTAAATGCTTTTTTGTTATACTTGAATAGTAAAAGTTTATAGTTTTTATGACTTAAACAATCTAAATTTTCAAACCGAAAGGAGTTGAATGGATGAAAATTGCTGTAGTTACAGATAGCACGGCTTACTTAACGAAGGAAGAACTTGCTGAGTACGGTGTTTACGTATTGCCGATGTCTGTTATTTTCGGACAAGAAACTTATCGTGAAGAGATTGATATTACTTCTGAAGAATTTTATGCAAAAGTAAAAAGTTCTCCAGTCTTTCCAACAAGTACACAACCAGCTGTAGGGGAAACATACGAATTATTCCACGAACTTGCAAAAGATTATGACGCTATTATTCCTATTACTATTTCTAGTGGAATTAGTGGAACTTACCAAACTTGTGTGGCTGTTGCCGAAGATTTAAAAGACGAAGTAGCCATTTATCCAATCGATTCAGAGATTAGTTGTGCTCCGCAAGCGCGTGCAGTAAAACTAGCTGCTATTATGGCGAAATCTGGAGAATATTCACCTGAAGAAATCGTTGAAACAGTTCAACGTTTAGTAGATCGTACGACAGCTTACTTTATCGTTGATGATTTGAGCAACTTACAACGTGGTGGACGTTTATCAGCAGGGGCTGCTTTAGTGGGAGCTATGTTGAAAATTAAGCCAATCTTGACATTCGTTGATAAGAAAATCGTTCCTTTCGAGAAGATTCGTACACAACAAAAAGCGATGAAACGAATTGAACAATTATTCGCTGATGAAACAGGAACAACAGATGGTGACGGCTATGAATTAGTCATTATCCATGCAAATGCTCCAGAAGCTGGCGAAGCTTGGAGACAAAAAATGCAAGAACAATATCCTAAATTACGTACTTCATTATCGTATTTTGGACCTGTTGTAGGAACTCACCTTGGTGAAGGTGCCTTAGGGTTCTCATGGGATATCGTACAAGAAAAGAATTTAGAAAAATAAAGAGTGGGGGAACCCGCTCTTTTTCTTCATGAAACAGAGGGATACAAATGACACTTGTTGTGAAAAAGATGTTAGCCAATACGCTCAAAGAACTAATGAATGAAAAGCCGTTGACGAAGATTACTGTACAGGATTTAACGAAGAAATGCGGGATTAGTCGTCAAACGTTTTATAATCATTTCCATGATATTTATGAATTGGTCGAATGGATTTATTTAAATGAAGCGCATATCACGCTTGGTGAGAATATTTCTTATGAGAATTGGCAAGACGCCCTGGAGGCACTATTCCAATATATGGATGACAATCGCAACTTTGTCCTTAACACATATCGTTCTGTCAGCAAAGAAAACGTCGAGAGACTCTTGCAACGCGAAGTGGAACGATTCTTGACAGATTTGATTTTTAATGAAATTAATGTCAGCGGCGAAGAAGCAGAGCAAGTTCAATTTTCGATTGAGTTTTATACGTATGCGCTTGTTGGTGTAGGACTTGATTGGATTAGTCGTCAAATGCCTGGTACGGCTAAAGAACTCGTTGAAAAAATCGAACAAGTCATGATTGGAACGATTGTGGCAAGAATTTCCCAATAAAAACTTTACAATTCAATCCCAGTGTCCAAACTTTGGACATTGGGAGTTTTTTGTCTATGGAGCTTTTGGTGAAACGGTAGTAGAGTAATGCATGTAAAGAACAAATCCTGATTTTCAGGAAATAGGAGGAATTACTATGTATCATTCAAATGGAAATTACGAAGCATTTGCTCGTCCTAAAAAACCACAAGGCGTTGAACAAAAATCAGCTTATTTAGTTGGTTCAGGACTTGCATCCTTATCAGCAGCAGCTTTCTTAGTAAGAGATGGCCAAATGAAAGGAGAAAACATTCATATTTTAGAAGAACTTCCACTTGCAGGAGGTAGCTTAGATGGAATCTTAAATCCAACACGCGGATTCATTATTCGTGGGGGACGTGAAATGGAAGACCACTTCGAGTGTTTATGGGATTTATTCAGATCGATTCCTTCACTAGAAGTCGAAGATGCATCTGTGTTAGATGAATTCTACTGGCTCAATAAAGAAGATCCTAACTTCTCTAAATGCCGCGTGATTGAAAATAAAGGACAACAAATCCCAGACGATGGCCAATTCACTTTAAGCGATAAATCAAGCGAAGAAATGGTGAAATTATATATGACCTCTGAATCTGAATTGCAAGGGTTAAAAATTACCGATGTGTTCAGTGAAGAATTCTTCGAATCAAACTTCTGGACTTATTGGGCTAGTATGTTTGCGTTTGAAAAATGGCATTCAGCGATTGAAATGCGCCGTTACATCTTACGTTTCATTCACCATATCGATGGGTTACCTGACTTATCTGCATTGAAATTTACTAAATACAATCAATATGAATCACTCGTTTTACCACTTGTGAACTACTTGAAAAAACATAATGTTCAATTTGAATACGATACAGTCGTTAAAAATGTGATTGTTGAACATGTTGGAAGTGACATGATTGCCAAAGAACTTGTGTTAGAAGTAGGTGGTGTTTTAGAAACACGCAATTTAACAGAAAACGACTTAGTATTCGTGACAAACGGTAGTATTACTGCTGCAACAACATACGGGGATAACAACACTCCAGCTCCAATTTCAAAAGAATTAGGTGGATCATGGAGCCTATGGAAAAACTTAGCCAAACAAGATGAACGCTTCGGACATCCAGAAGTGTTCTGTGAAAACTTGCCAGACCAAAGCTGGTTCGTTTCAGCCACTACAACTGTGAAAGATAAACGTATCGCTGAATACATTCAAAAAATCTCAAAACGTGATCCTTATGCTGGAAAAGTGGTGACAGGAGGAATCGTAACGGTTCGCGACTCAAACTGGATGATGAGCTACACATTAAACCGTCAACCACACTTTAAAGCACAAAGTAAAGATGAATTAGTCGTATGGATTTACGGATTATATTCAGGAATCAAAGGAAACTATGTGGAAAAACCAATCGAAGAATGTACAGGGATTGAAATTGCCGAAGAATGGTTATACCACATGGGTGTTCCAGAAGAATTAATTCATGAATTTGCTAGCGAAGGATGCAACACTGTTCCTTGCTATATGCCTTATATCACAAGCTACTTCATGGTTCGTAAAGATGGCGACCGTCCACTTGTTGTTCCAAATGGTTCTAAAAATATTGCCTTCATTGGTAACTTCGCTGAAACTCCACGAGATACAGTGTTTACAACAGAGTATTCTGTTCGTACTGCGATGGAAGCCGTATATACATTGCTTGATGTCGATCGTGGTGTGCCAGAAGTGTTCGCTTCAGCTTACGATTTACGCGTTCTTACAAAATCAACAAACCGCTTGATGGATGGTAAGAAATTAGCCGATGTGAAAGTTCCGTTCTTAGTGAAATTATTTGAAAAACGTGCTGCAAAGAAAATCAAAGGTACGATGATTGAAGAACTTCTCAAAGATTCTAACTTAATCTAATGAGTGAAACCTCTCTAAGTCTATTAGAGAGGTTTTTTCGTATCTTTTGTTGAGGTGATAGATATGAATATCGTTAGAACGAAAACTGGAGAATTGATTCATGCCACACAAATTAAAGAAGATGAAGTTTATTTTTGCCCGGAATGTGGGGAAGAAGTAAAAAAGAAGGTTTCTAGAAATGGAGTCGTGTTCTTTTCACATATTCCAAAGAAACATAGGCAGGAAGAAACAATCGCGCATCAAGAGGGGAAGCACTTAATACTTGAGAGTTTGAAAAGTCATGGATTTCATGCAGAACTCGAGCCGTATGTGTCGTCTGTTGAACAGATTCCAGATATTGTCGTGACAGAAGGAAAACGTGCGTGGTGTATCGAGTATCAATGCAGTGTAATTCCTACAGAAGAGGTAGTGGAACGAACCAGACATTTAGGAGAGGCTGGAATGTCGGTTGACTGGGTTTTAGGAGAGAATTATGAGACTCAGCATAAATTGACAGACACCTTTAGTTACTTAATGAAGTATCATCCACAACTCGGGAATTTCCTTATTTTCTTTGTGAATGGAGAGATGATCTTTCATACGCAAATCAAGGTGAAGCCTCGCTCGCAGCAGATGACGTTTCAAGTCGTACGCGTGCCGCTTTTATCGTTCTCGTGGAAAAAGTGGAGAAAGATGGTCGAGGATTCCGTTCCAGTCAAAGCGCATCTAAAACCTGTTGATACGATAGAATGGACACCAAGAGATACGATGCTTTTTAAGAAATTAGCCTCTCCGCTCACGAGGGCCTTTCTCGTGAAGTTATATCGATGCAGGCAAACGCTGGAAGATTTGCCCAGCCGTTTCTTGACCTTCCCGATTTATACAGAGACGTTTAAAGTACCCAATCTTGTCTGGAAGGGGCATGCATGGATTCTGTTGGAACAAATGGCTTTTTCAAGAGACGTTGAAATGATGGATTTTGAAAAGCGAGTGGAAGAAGTTTGGCGCCCACTCATGCGTCCCGTTCCAAATCCCAAAAGCCAGATGGAGGCGTGTCTCTGGGAGCTGTTAGATGAGCTTTTAGCCGATAAGAAAATCAAGCTAGGGTATCCAAAATCAAAAATGAACCGTTTGCAAAAAAAGGGTGATTTTGGTAAAATATTAGTGAGTGTAGAGGGATGAAAAGGCAAATATAGATAATTATGGTAACTGTATATCCAATTATTTAATCCTTTCAACTATAATTGCAAAAGGCATTTATAGACATAATTATTTGATGAAGATTTGTCATCATCCTCCTATCTGGGGCTGTGGAAAAACCATGGCCCCTTCCTAGTTTGCTAGGGCAATATCAGGGCACGTATCGTGCAAGGAAAGGAAGTTTTTCATGAAATATTCAGAAGAAGGATTACAATATCATATCCATACACGTAAAGGCGATGTCGGTCGTTATGTGATTTTACCAGGAGACCCAAAACGTTGTGCAAAAATTGCAGAACATTTTGAAGATGCAAAACTGGTCGCAGATAATCGCGAGTACGTGACGTATACAGGTTATTTAGATGGAGAAAAAGTCAGTGTGACATCAACAGGGATTGGTGGACCATCTGCTGCAATTGCACTTGAAGAATTAGTGCGCAGTGGGGCAGATACTTTTGTCCGTGTTGGAACATGTGGCGGAATTGATATCGACGTAAAAGGTGGCGATATCGTGATTGCGACAGGTGCGATTCGTACAGAAGGAACAACACGTGAGTACGCACCAATCGAATTCCCAGCGATTGCAAACTACGATGTTGTAACAGCGCTTCTAAATGCTGGTAAGAGCTTAGGGTACACAACACATGCGGGCGTTGTTCAATGTAAAGACTCATTCTACGGACAACATGAACCACAAGTGATGCCAGTTAGCTATGACTTGCAAAATAAATGGGAAGCTTGGAAACGTCTTGGGGTGAAGGCTTCTGAAATGGAATCTGCAGCGTTGTTTGTAGTAGCAAGCCACTTAGGCGTTCGCGTTGGATCTACTTTCCTAGTAGTAGGAAACCAAGAACGTGAAGCAGCAGGTTTATCAAATCCAATCGTTCACGATACGGAAGCAGCGATTAAAGTAGCAGTAGAAGCACTTCGTAACTTAATTAAGGAAGACCGAGCAAAATAAGAAAGAGGGATTATATGGAAATCAAAGAAATTTTGAAAACAGTAGACCATACATTGCTATTGCCAGCATCAACTTGGAGTGAAATTAAAGAAATTTTGGATGATGCGATGAAGTACGAAACAGCTTCAGCATGTATCCCAGCTTCTTTTGTCAAACGTGCTAGCGAATATGTGGATGGTAAATTAGCCATCTGTACCGTTATCGGATTCCCAAACGGCTATAGCACAACAGCGACAAAAGTTTTCGAGACAAAAGACGCTATCCAAAATGGGGCAAAAGAAATTGATATGGTCATCAATATTGGAGATGTGAAAGACGGACGCTTCAATGTAGTAGAAGATGAAATCCGTCAAATCCATGAAGCATGTAACGGACATATCTTAAAGGTCATTATCGAAACGGCACTTCTTACAGAAGAAGAAATCATCAAAATGTGCGAAGTCGTGACAAAAGCAGGTGCGGAATTCATCAAGACTTCAACAGGTTTCTCAACAGCCGGTGCGACATTTGAGCATGTGGCATTAATGAAGAAACACGTTGGCGAAGGCGTTCTTGTGAAGGCTGCTGGTGGAATTTCTAGCATTGAAGATGCTGAAAAATTCATCGAATTAGGAGCAAGTCGTCTTGGGACAAGTCGGATTGTGAAAATCGTGAAGAATCAATCCATAGAAGAGGGCACTTATTAGTCCCAAAAAACTAGATAAAATCTAAATTTCCCAAGTGTTGTCGACCTTGACGATGCTTGGGATTTTGTGTATAATAATATAACGCAATAAGTGTGGATTTTAATCGGTGTGAGGGTTGAAATATTGTCCAATTCCTTACAAATAAAGGCTTAAAACAAAAGAATTTGCATTTTTCACAAATGACAGCAAACAATTCTTTTGGTTTTTTTTTGTTTAAAAATCGACCGAAATCTTCATTTGTTACGAACTTTTAATAAATGTCATTAAAATGTAACATTTATCAATACTAATTTATAGGGGTGGAAGAGTTGGCACATCATGATGTGAAATACGGTAGACACCGTGTGCGTAGAAGTTATGCACGAATCAGTGAAGTATTAGAATTACCTAATCTGATTGAAATCCAAACAGATTCTTACCAATGGTTCCTAGATGAAGGTATCCGCGAAATGTTCAAAGATATCTCTCCAATCGAAGACCATACTGGTAACTTGTCATTGGAATTCTTAGATTACGAATTACATGCTCCAAAATATAACATACAAGAAGCTAGAAACCACGACGCAAATTACGCGGCTCCAATTTACGTAAAAATGCGTTTAGTGAACAAAGAAACTGGCGAAGTAAAAGACCAAGAAGTATTCTTCGGTGACTTCCCATTAATGACTGAAATGGGTACATTTATCATTAATGGTGCAGAACGTGTAATTGTATCTCAATTAGTTCGTTCTCCTGGTGCTTATTTCCATGACAGACCTGACAAAAACGGTAAACAATTATATGGATCAACATTAATTCCAAACCGTGGTGCATGGTTAGAGTACGAAACAGACTCAAAAGACATTTCTTATGTACGTATCGACCGTACTCGTAAAATCCCATTAACGGTATTAGTTCGTGCGTTAGGTTTTGGTTCAGATGACCTTATCCAAGAAATCTTCGGAGATAGCGAAACATTACGTTTAACATTAGATAAAGATGTTCATAAACGTATGGATGAATCTCGTACAGAAGAAGCATTAAAAGATATTTATGACCGTCTACGTCCTGGTGAACCAAAAACAGCTGAAAGTTCACGTAACTTATTAACAGCTCGTTTCTTCGACCCACGCCGCTATGACTTAGCAGCAGTTGGACGTTATAAAGTCAACAAGAAATTAAACCTTAAAACTCGTTTATTACACCAAACAATCGCTGAGAACTTAGTGGATCCTGAAACAGGAGAAATCGTTGTTGAAAAAGGAACTGTTCTTGAGCGCGACGTAATGGAAAAAGTAGTAGAAGTACTTGAAAAAGGTGCAAACTTATTTACATTACATCCATCAGAAGACGGTGTGATTAAAGACCCTGTAACAATTCAAACAGTAGAAGTTTATTCACCAGCTGACCCAGAACGCGTGATTAAAATCATTGGTAACGGAAACGTTGCTGAAGACGTGAAACACGTAACTGCAAGCGACATTATCGCAACAATCAGCTACTTCTTAAACCTTTACGAAGGAATCGGAACAACAGACGACATCGACCACTTAGGAAACCGTCGTATCCGTTCAGTAGGGGAATTATTACAAAACCAATTCCGTATCGGGTTATCTCGTATGGAACGTGTGGTTCGCGAACGTATGTCTATCCAAGACACTGCGACAGTGACACCACAACAATTAGTCAATATTCGTCCAGTCGTTGCGGCAATTAAAGAGTTCTTCGGATCTTCTCAATTATCACAATTCATGGACCAAACAAACCCATTAGGAGAGTTAACACACAAACGCCGTCTATCAGCGTTAGGACCTGGTGGTTTGACTCGTGACCGTGCCGGATATGAAGTTCGTGACGTTCACTATTCTCACTATGGCCGTATGTGTCCTATCGAAACTCCTGAGGGACCAAACATCGGGTTGATCAACAGCTTATCAACATATGCGAAGATCAACAAATATGGTTTCATCGAAACTCCATACCGTCGTGTAGACTGGAACACTCATAAAGTTACAGATAAGATCGACTACTTAACAGCTGACGAAGAAGATAGCTTCGTAGTAGCGCAAGCAAACTCTCCATTAAATGAAGACGGAAGCTTCGTGAACGATGTTGTTATGGCGCGTTACGTATCTGAAAACTTAGAAGTACCAGTAGACCGCGTTGACTACATGGACGTTTCTCCAAAACAAGTAGTTGCAGTTGCGACAGCATGTATCCCATTCTTAGAAAACGACGACTCAAACCGTGCTTTGATGGGTGCGAACATGCAACGTCAAGCTGTTCCATTGTTAAATCCAAAAGCACCATTTATCGGTACAGGTATGGAATACGTATCTGCGCATGACTCAGGGGTTGCCTTGTTATGTAAACGTGATGGTGTTGTTGAATTCGTTGATGCTAAAGAAGTACGTGTACGTACAGCTGATGGCTCATTAGATACTTACCAAATCACTAAGTTCCACGGATCAAATGCTGGTATGTGTTACAACCAACGTCCAATCGTGGCACAAGGGGATAAAGTGGTTAAAGGCGAAATCCTAGCAGACGGACCTTCTATGGAAAAAGGTGAATTAGCATTAGGACAAAACGTTCTAGTAGCGTTCATGACTTGGGAAGGTTACAACTACGAGGATGCGGTTATCATGAGTGAACGTTTAGTAAAAGACGATGTGTATACTTCAATCCACATCGACGACTACGATTCAGAAGCTCGTGATACAAAACTTGGACCTGAAGAAATTACTCGTGAGATTCCAAACGTTGGGGAAGACGCATTGAAGAACCTTGACGCTGACGGAATTATCCGTATCGGTGCCGAAGTTAAAGATGGCGACATCTTAGTCGGTAAAGTAACTCCTAAAGGGTTAACAGAACAATCACCAGAAGAACGTTTATTACACGCAATCTTCGGTGAAAAAGCTCGTGAAGTTCGTGACACGTCTCTACGTGTACCTCACGGCGGTGGCGGTATTGTCCGCGATGTACGTGTGTTCACACGTGCAGCAGGTGATGAATTAGCACCTGGCGTAAACAAATTAGTTCGTGTATATATTGTACAAAAACGTAAAATCAATGAGGGGGATAAGATGGCCGGACGTCACGGTAATAAAGGGGTTGTTTCCCGTATTATGCCGGAAGAAGATATGCCATTCTTACCAGATGGAACACCAGTTGACATCATGTTAAACCCATTAGGGGTACCTTCGCGTATGAACATCGGACAAGTGTTAGAGTTACACTTAGGTATGGCTGCTCGTGAATTAGGTATTTACATCGCAACACCGGTATTCGATGGTGCGCAAGATGAAGACGTATGGGGAACTGTTGCGGAAGCGGGTATGGCTCGTGATGCGAAAACAGTTCTATATGATGGACGTACAGGTGAACCATTCGATAACCGTGTGTCAGTAGGGGTTATGTACATGATCAAACTTGCCCACATGGTTGACGACAAACTTCACGCTCGTTCAATTGGACCATACTCACTCGTTACACAACAACCTCTTGGAGGTAAAGCGCAATTTGGTGGACAACGTTTCGGGGAAATGGAAGTATGGGCACTAGAAGCTTATGGTGCTGCTTATACATTACAAGAAATCCTAACGTACAAATCAGATGACGTTGTTGGTCGTGTGAAGACTTACGAATCAATCGTTAAAGGTCAACAAATTTCACGTCCAGGAGTTCCAGAATCATTCCGCGTATTAGTAAAAGAATTACAAGCTTTAGGTCTTGATATGAAAGTACTTGACGCACAAGATGAAGAAATCAAACTTGAAGATATGGACGAAGACGAAGGAATTCGTTTCAGTGACGTTGAAAGAACAAATGATAGACGTGCTCAGTTAGATGAGTATTCTGATCGTGCAGCTGAATTATCAGCAGCAGAAGAAGCAGCTGATACAGCTGAAGAAGATGGAGCCGATGTAGAAGACGTTGAAGACAATTTCGATACTGACGAAGAGTAATAGAACTATTGGAATCGTAGGGCAATTCCAAAAGAAAGGGAGGTAGGCCCCTTGATAGATGTAAATAATTTTGAAAGTATGCAGATTGGGTTAGCTTCTCCGGAGAAAATCCGTGAGTGGTCACATGGTGAAGTTACAAAACCAGAAACAATCAACTACCGTACTTTAAAACCAGAACGCGATGGTTTATTCTGCGAGAAAATCTTTGGTCCAACAAAAGACTTAGAATGTTCTTGTGGTAAATTAAAGAAAATCAACAACAAAGGGAAAGTCTGCGATCGTTGTGGCGTTGAAGTAACGCGCTCAAAAGTTCGTCGTGAACGTATGGGACACATCGAATTAGCAGCTCCAGTATCACACGTGTGGTACTTCAAAGGAATCCCAAGCCGCATGGGACTTGTGTTAGACATGAGTCCACGTGCGTTGGAAGAAGTCATTTATTTTGCAAGCTACGTTGTTATCGACGCTGGCGACACAACATTAATGCACAAACAATTATTAACTGAACGTGAATACCGTGAAAAACGTGCAGAATTCGGAACTCGTTTCCATGCTGCAATGGGTGCGGAAGCTGTTCAAGAGTTATTAAACAACGTTGACTTAGATGCTGAAATCGCTGAATTAAAAGAAGAGTTGAAAACAGCTCAAGGTCAAAAACGTACTCGTGCAATCCGTCGTTTAGACATTTTAGATGCCTTCAAAGAATCAGGAAACCAACCTGGATGGATGGTAATGGATGTTATTCCAGTTATCCCACCAGATTTACGTCCAATGGTTCAATTAGAAGGTGGACGTTTTGCAACAAGTGACTTGAACGATTTATACCGTCGAGTGATTAACCGTAATAACCGTCTAAAACGTTTATTAGAATTAAATGCACCACGTATCATCGTTCAAAACGAAAAACGTATGTTACAAGAAGCGGTGGACGCTTTAATCGATAATGGTCGTCGTGGCCGTCCAGTAACTGGACCAGGTAACCGTCCATTGAAATCATTAAGCCACATGCTTAAAGGGAAACAAGGTCGTTTCCGTCAAAACCTACTTGGTAAACGTGTAGACTACTCTGGACGTTCTGTAATCGTAGTAGGACCAAACTTGAAGATGTACCAATGTGGTCTTCCTAAAGAAATGGCGATTGAATTATTCAAACCTTTTGTAATGAAAGAATTAGTTGAACGTGAAATCGCTGGAAACATCAAGAGCGCTAAACGTAAAATTGAACGTTTAGATGACGATATTTGGGGAATCCTTGAAGAAGTAATTCGTGAGCACCCAGTTCTATTGAACCGTGCACCTACACTTCACAGATTAGGGATTCAAGCGTTCGAACCAACTCTAGTAGAAGGTCGTGCCATCCGTCTTCACCCATTAGTGTGTGAAGCCTACAATGCCGACTTCGACGGAGACCAAATGGCGGTTCACGTGCCACTGTCTCAAGAAGCTCAAGCTGAAGCTCGCTTATTAATGTTAGCGGCTCAAAACATCCTAAACCCTAAAGATGGTAAACCAGTTGTTACACCATCTCAAGACATGGTTTTAGGGAACTACTATTTAACAATGGAACAAGAAGGCCGTGTTGGTGAAGGAATGTTCTTCAAAGACATGGACGAAGCAATCTTGGCTTACAACAATGGATACGTTCATTTACACAGCCGTATTGCGATTCCTGCAAGCTCACTTCCACATAAACCATTTACAGAGTGGCAAAAAGAGAGAATGATGGTAACGACTGTTGGTAAATTATTATTCAACGAAATCATGCCAAACGAATTCCCTTACTTAAATGAGCCAACAATGGAAAACTTAGAAGTGGCTACACCAGATAAATACTTCTTAGAAGCAGGCGCAAACATTAAAGAAGAAATCGCAGGACGCGAAATCGTTGCACCATTCAAGAAGAAAAACTTAGGTCAAATCATCGCCGAAGTGTTCAAACGATTCCATATCACTGAAACTTCAATGATGTTAGACCGTATGAAAGACTTAGGATATAAATTCTCAACTCGTGCTGGTTTAACAGTAGGGATTGCAGATATCTCAGTAGCAGACAACAAGAAAGAAATTCTTGAAGAAGCACATAAACAAGTCGACAACATCTCTAAATTATTCCGTCGTGGTTTAATTACAGATGATGAACGTTATGAACGTGTTATCGAAACATGGAACAAAGCGAAAGATGATATCCAAAAAGCGTTAATTCGCACATTAGGTTCTCGTAACCCAATCTTCATGATGAGTGATTCTGGAGCCCGTGGTAACATCTCTAACTTTACTCAGCTTGCTGGTATGCGTGGACTTATGGCCGCTCCTAACGGTAAGATCATGGAATTACCGGTAACATCAAACTTCCGTGAAGGGTTAACCGTTATGGAAATGTTCTTGTCTACTCACGGTGCTCGTAAAGGGATGACCGATACGGCCTTGAAGACAGCCGACTCAGGTTACTTAACTCGTCGTTTAGTAGACGTTGCGCAAGATGTAATCATTCGTGAAACAGACTGCGGAAGCGATCGTGGTTTAACAATTACTGCGATTAAAGAAGGAAATGAAGTCATTGAAACACTTGAAGAACGTATGTTAGGACGTTATGCACAACGTTCAGTGAAACATCCTGAAACAGGTGAAGTGTTAGTAGCACGCAATGAAATCATTACTGAAGATATTGCTCGTAAGATTATCGAAGCTGGAATTGAAGAAATTACAATTCGTTCAGCGTTCACATGTGATACAAAACATGGGGTATGTAAATACTGTTATGGACGTAACTTAGCTACAGGTTCAGAAGTTGAAGTTGGGGAAGCAGTTGGTACAATTGCCGCTCAATCAATCGGGGAACCTGGTACACAGTTAACAATGCGTACGTTCCATACCGGTGGGGTTGCCGGAGACGATATTACTCAAGGTTTACCTCGTATCCAAGAAATCTTCGAAGCACGTAATCCTAAAGGGGTTGCGACAATCAGTGAAGTAGCGGGTGAAGTAGTTTCTATCGAAGAAAATGCTGGAAGTCGTACAAAAGAAATTACGATTAAAGGTTCTACAGATACTCGTTCTTACACAGTTCCATTTACAGCTCGTCTAAAAGTGGAAGAAGGACAAATCATCGATCGTGGTGCTCCATTAACTGAAGGTTCTATCGATCCTAAAGAATTATTACGTGTTCGCGACGTATTATCAGTTGAAAACTACTTATTACGTGAAGTACAAAAAGTATACCGTATGCAAGGGGTAGAAATCGGCGACAAACACGTTGAGGTAATGGTTCGTCAAATGCTACGTAAAGTTCGCGTAATGGATCCAGGTTCAACAGAAATCCTTCCAGGAACATTACTTGATATTGCAGACTTTACAGAACGTAACCGCTCTGCAATCATGAACGGTGAAGTACCTGCGACAGCTCGTCCTGTATTATTAGGTATTACAAAAGCTTCATTAGAAACAAACAGCTTCTTGTCTGCTGCATCATTCCAAGAAACAACTCGTGTCTTGACAGATGCTTCTATCCGCGGCAAGAAAGACCACTTACTAGGATTAAAAGAAAATGTTATCATCGGTAAGATCATCCCTGCTGGTACAGGTATGGCTCGTTACCGCAATATGGAAACAAGTACTTCAGAACCAGTATTACCAGTGGAACAAACAGAAGGTTTAGTTGGGGAACCAGCAACTTCTGAAGAAGACACAAATGAATAATCTGTGACTTTAAGCACCCTGTAGTGAAAGCTACAGGGTGTTTTTTCTTGGTAACTTCATAAAACCTTCTCTTAGAATCAATGAGTCCGGGGTATAATAGGCGAAACTTAAGAGGTGAAGTGATTTGGGAGTTTGAAATGCTTGTTAATGGACAACAAGTGAACGTTAAGATTTCAAACGACACAGGAAAAATTACTGAAATCGATCGCTAATTAAATATTGTTTATAAGATACTCCGTCAAGGATTGTTCATTCAATGCTTGAGGGGGTATTTTTATACTTAAAATTACAAGAAAGAGCCCGAAAATAGATTAAGAAAAGTTTAAGAATTTTGAAAAGTTGAAAAAATTCAACACTAAAAAAACGAATTAATTCATTGAATAGTGGGAAAAATGAGTCACAAGTGGAATTAAATCATTTAAAAACATCAAATATATAATATTTTAAATAAAAACTAAAACCGCTATCAAATTTATGTAAAAGGTAGTATAATATAAATGAATAAAAGAAAGATTGGGGTAGTGTATATGAGTCAGGAATTGTACCAAAGTATACCGTTGCTATTTAAGCTTGTAAAAAAGCAAACAGAACTCAAAAATGCTGCCTTTGCTTTTCAGAATAAACGAGGAGCAGTGAAGTTTTTCTTTTTAATTGAACGTGATGAACAGCAAGATTTACGTTTATTATTCTTCAAAAACGAAGAAGAACTTGTTCGTTATCGACTCTCAGAACGTCTGGTAACCATGTCAGATGAGGTTGTTGGAGAGGAACGGACCGAAGCGTTTTGGTTTAGAAAGGGCATTGAAATTCAGTTTTCAAAACGTGCGGATTTTGATGAAGAGGAAATCGAATACTTGAAGCAAAAGGGGTATCCTGTAAAAGGGGCCAGAGAATTGCCGATGATTTCGAGTTTCAATGAACCATTTGATTTATTCGCAGACCTTAAAAAGTCAGAAGTTCAGTTTGTGCTACGTGTGAGTGATATTCTCTTGCAAGAGGGCAACTGGAAGGAGCTCTTGATGGCTGCTAGTATTCTCGATCAAGAAGACGCGGATTGCTATGCTGTTCTCGAATATAACCAAAAAACAAAGGCTGTAAAGTCGCTTAATATCACGCGCAAAGAAATCAGCTTCGATAAGATTGCTGAGTTGAAGCCGTTCTTCCAAGTGAAACCTGAACCCGTTGCGGTCAGTGATTTCTCACTCTTACGTGCAAAGAAGGCAATTCAGGGCATCTTATCAGAAAGTTTGGAAATCCAATTGACATTGTCGCCGATTGCGGCCATGGGATTTTATAAAACAGGCGCATTTATGCTGGCGATAGCCGATGAACGTGAAATCATCTTCTTACAGGAAACAGATTTAGATACTAAAGCGATTCAGAATTATATTTTAGAACTCATTATGATGATGGAGGCTGTGCCGCTTCGCTTTATTACAAGTGGACCATTTGCCATGAGACTCTCGAATATGGTTGATCAGCTCTTAAAACGACTTGGAACGGATATTGTCATCTTGGATGAATTGCCAACGATGAACCGTTACTCAAGCCTTGCGAAAATGGATCTTCTATTATCGCAAAATGATATTGATAATCTTCTCTTTTAAGTGAAACGTTGAGACCCGTGCCCTTAACGTTTCCGCTAGTGTAGGAATTGGAAGGGGGAGAAGCTAAATACTCTCACAGCTTCTCTGTCCATCCATCCTCGAATATAAAACATAAGAAACAGAGGTCTATTCGAATGAATAGACCTCTGTTTTTACCCAACTGGATATTCTGTATACATTTCTCCAAGGCTCTCAAACTCCACTTGATTTTGTAAAAGATCAATGATAGCTGCTTGGAAAGCTTCGACCTCTTGAACAGGGAGGCTGCAGGTGAATTGAACATTATTGAGGAAGACTTTATCGACAATGGGAATATTTTGCGTCTGGCAATAATATTCCACTTTTCCTACATGTGCGTAATCAAAGGTGAGGGCTAGTTGATCTTCGAGTCGGCATTCTACGATTCCGATGGCTTTCAACACTTCGCTCACGGCCCCAGAATACGCACGAACGAGTCCTCCAGCGCCAAGTTTTGTTCCACCAAAGTAACGTGTCACCACGACCGCGACATCTTTTAATTCGTTTTTTTTGAGTACTTCTAGCATTGGAACGCCTGCGGTACCACTTGGCTCACCGTCATCCATCGCGCGCTGCACTTGGTCGTTTTCACCAATGAGAAAAGCAGAGCAGTTATGCGTTGCTTTCCAGTGTTCCTTTTTGATAGTTTGGATAAATTCGAGCGCTTGTTCTTCATCTGTTACTCGCTGAAAATGCGCAATAAAACGAGAACCTTTAATCTCGATTTCATTCGTCCCAGCCTCTTTAATCGTTTTATATCTCTCTAACATTCTTTCCCCTCACTTTGGTATTAGTATAGCATAAATTTTCTTTTTCGTTTAAGCGTCAAAAATATAGAAATTTTACGAATAAAATACATTTTTTTCACAAAATTATATTGTTGTTTATAAATTAGAGGAGTATAATGAAAGCGTAAACAATACTGCTTTTAAATGATAAAGATAAAGGTATGGTAGGTGAAAAAAATGATATTTTATAAAAATAAGTGGTCAATGTTCTCAATCATTTTCTTTTGGATACTTTCCATCATTATGATTCTAAACTATATTCATTATCATTTGTCAACGGGACATTTTGGAGGAGCTGAAGGAGGAATACCATTGTTTTATGAGATTATATTCAGTACCAGCGAGGTAATGGACGCTGTATATGGTTTTCTGGCATTCATGATTCCACCGCTATTCTTTTCACATGAATGTATTAGACAAAGGATAACGCATTACGACTATTTACAATCTGTGAGATTACGACATAAAAAAACATTCTTTTCACCACTTATATCAAAACAATTTAAAACGAACTTTATCATAATCTATTTTGTTTTCTTAGTGAAAATGTTCCTTCAGGCTATATTAGTTCATTTATTTTACTCACCATTTATTTTCGAAGAGAGTAGTTCATATTTGACGTGGTCCTTTACTATCAACTTTTCAACCAATAGTTTTGTTAATTTAATCTGTACGATAGTCATGATTCCTTTAGGATACGCCATTTTCTATTCATTTGTTTTTTCAGTTGGATTGTTCCTAAAACGATATATCATTTATTTATGCAGTGGATTGTTATTAGTGATTATATCGCTTTTATTAGCAATGGTTATAGGTGGAATTTCCCCGGTTATCGGATATTCAATCTGCGTTTTATCACTCATTCAACCAGGAATGTACACATTATTAGGAGAAACTATTTCTCATTCAGCTTGGGTTATTTTTGTATATCCTGCGATATTTTATAGTCTTTTGACGATTCTCCTATTAATTATCAGAAGAAAGATGGATTTGAAGGAGGGATATTAATGAATGAGCTCCTCGTTGGAAAAAGACAACAATGGGTGTATGGATTATCGATTGTTTCTGGAGGCTCTTTTGTTTTAAAAGGGCAAATTTTCGGTAACTTAATACTAGACTTATTGTCTTCCCATTTTACAGCATATTTTTCAGACACCTTATTATTAGTTTTACTAGGGGTTGTCATTTGGAGACGACATCAAATCCGTTACCTTCTCATTCAAAGAGTTGGAGAGAAAAACTACCAATTTTATCAATTGGTAACAGTGTTAGTTTCAGTTGTTTGTTATTTTGTCGCTCAATTCTCTTTAGCGTTACTATTCCAAATGATGAATGGACAAGCATTTACAAAAACGATGCTGATATTTGCTCTATTAAAAAGCGTGTATTTAATTTGTTCGGGATTAATCATCTATACGATTTCTATTGGGTGTAATAGAAATATGGCTATTATTGGTTCTATCCTATTTTCATTAACATCTTATTTTACGATATTGTTTCTATTACGAGAGTGAAGGGGAGGTACTCATGTTAGAACTAAAAAATGTATCCAAAAAATTTGGCTTTCAAGTGATTTTAGAAGAGGTTGATTTCAAAATTGACCAAGGAGAGCTTATTCATATTGTAGGATCTAATGGATGCGGAAAGTCTACTTTATTTAAACTTTTTTGTGATATTTTGGAGCCGGATAAAGGTGAAATTGTTGTAGATAGTGATGTACGAATTGGAGCTTTGATTGAGAATCCAGCGTTCATGGAAGAAAGTAGTTTAAAAACGAATCTTAAATTTTTAGCCTCTATCAATAAAAATTACAATGAATCGAAAATAAGAGAATTAGTGAATAATTTCGATTTAGATTTTGATAGTAAAGTTCACGTGAAAAAATACTCCGTTGGAATGCGTCAGAAAATGGGGATTATTCAAGCTGTGATGGAGGATCAAAATTTAATTTTATTAGACGAGCCAACTCGAGGTCTAGATAAAAAATCACTAGATCAGTTTCATCAATTAGTTCAACAGCTTCATGAAGAAGGGAAATCAATTGTGATTGCTGCTCATGATAATTTGGCCGAATTACAGTTTGATAAGGAATATTTGATGGAAGAAGGGAAGCTGATTCTTCAATGAAACAGTTATTTCCAATTCGAGAGTGGCTTCTCTACATTTTTGGTTTGTTAATAGTATGGAATTTATATCATCCATTACCGTCGTTCTATATCGAGGCACACTTCAGTTTTATACCCGTTACTTTTCTTTTTGGCCATCTTTTAAGTATTTTCTTAATGGTAATGGAAGTACTTATTTTGATGTATTTTATTAATGAGTATGAGAGTATGCGACTTTTGATACTAGTTCGAAGCCAAAGCCGCGTTTTTATAGGGCGAATATTAGTGAGGATGATATGGCCTTCTGTATTTTTAATGTTCTGTATTAAGGCAATTTTACTTTTCGAAATTGGAGGGGTTCATCCCCTTGTATTAGGTTCGTTACCCATTCTGTTTTCAGGGATGACTCTACTAGCAATATTCATTCAAGACTCTAAAAAAATATTATTTTTAAGCCTGATTTTAGCAGCACTTATTAGACTAGGATGCTTTTACTTAATTGGGTAAGCAGGAGGATATCTCCTGCTTTTTTTTAATGGTCAAATATGGTAGTATAGAAAGGCAGTATATGACTGGAGGAGTAGGTATGATTCAAGTAACATTAATCATTCGAATCACATTGGTTCTTGCTTTTATCATGCTTAGCTATTGGGCGTTGCAAGGCATTCAAATTGAGAAGATTCTCAGAAAAGGCCGCGTTCAGGAAGCCCGTATCCTCTTTTTACTCATTGCTATTTGGATGGGTGCTAGTATAGCC